>VGWC01000017.1 GCA_016873775.1 Ignavibacteria bacterium
CAGGAACTCACGGAAAAACAACAACGACTTCGATGACGAGTTTGGTGTTGCTCGAAGGTAATCTTGACCCGACTGTTATTGTCGGCGGAAGATTGCACGGACTTGGCGGAACAAATGCGCGGCTCGGCAAAGGTGAATTTATCGTTGTCGAAGCGGATGAATTTGACCGCTCGTTTCTTTCGATTACGCCGACGATTGCCGTTCTCACAACGCTCGATGTTGACCATCTCGACACGTATCGCGATTTGGAAGATATCAAGCAAGCGTTTATTCAGTTTGCAAACAAAGTTCCGTTTTATGGATTTGTTGTGTTGTGTTTGGATGAGCCGTCGCTGCAAGATATTATGATTCATCTGAAAAAGAAAAAAATCATTACGTACGGTTTAAGTCCGCAAGCAGATTTGCAAGCGGTGGATATAACGCATAAAGAAAATGTTACGAAATTTTCTGTTGTGAAAAGTTGGAACGAAATAGGAACAATCGAAATGCAAACGACGGGAAAACATAATGTGCAAAATGCGCTTGCAGCAATTGCTGTTGGGTTAGAACTCGGAATTCCTTTTGCAAAAGTGAAAGCGGGAATCGAAAAATTTTCCGGCGTGTATCGTCGTTGGGAAAAGAAAGGCGAAGTGAACGGCGTGTTGTTGTTCGATGATTATGCGCATCATCCGACGGAATGTAAAGCAACGCTCGCTGGCGCAAAAGCCGGTTGGCGAAAAAGAATTGTGTGCGTGTTTCAGCCGCATTTGTATTCGCGCACGAGAGATTTTTACGAAGAGTTTGGAAAAGCGTTTTTGCTTTCCGATGTGTTGGTTGTTACCGATGTGTATCCCGCGCGCGAAGAACCGATTCAAGGCGTAACAGGAGAATTGATTACAAACGCCGCGAAACAATATGGACATAAAGACGTTCATTACGTTCCCGACAAAAAAAATCTTCCGTCGCATTTGAAAAACATTGTGAAGAAAAATGATATTGTTGTTACAATGGGCGCAGGCGATGTGTGGAAATATGGAAATGAGTTTTTGGAACAGTTAAAAGTTAAAAAAGAAAAGTGAAAAATTACTGTTGAATTTTCAATAGAACACTGATAACACAGATGAGACGGATACTCACAGATAATTATCATCAGCGAAAATCAGTTCAATCCGTGTCATCTGAGTTCTATTAACTATTCGCACAATGTGAAGTAAAATGTTACGACTCGATGAATTACAAAACAATTTCAAAGGAACGCTTGCGTTGAACGAAATGATGAGTAGACATACATCGTTTTGCATTGGTGGTCCGGCGGATTTGTATGCAGAACCAAACGATAAAAATGATTTGCTTGCGCTGCTCATTTTTTTGCAAGAACAAAATATTCCATTCACAATGCTAGGAAACGGAAGCAATGTTTTGGTGAGCGATAACGGTTTGCGCGGCGTTGTCATCAATTTGGAAAATGGTTTGAACAAAATTTCTTACGAAAATGCGAAGCATCCGCCTCTGGAGGATAATTTTGTTGTTGTGGAATCCGGGGTAATGTTGAATCGCTTTGTTGATTTTTGTATTCAACGTGAACTCAAAGGCGTGGAAATGCTTGCGGGAATTCCGGGAACAATCGGCGGCGCAATTCGAATGAATGCCGGTGCGCATGGTGGAGAAATTTCTGATTGCATTGTTGATGTAGAAGTGATTCGTGACAAAAAATTTCAAACTGTTACGAAAGAAGAAGCGCAGTTTCAATATCGCTCATCTGTGTTTCACCGCGAAGTAATTGTCAGCGCGCGATTTCAACTTCCGCGAGGGAACAAAGAAGAAATGTCAGTTGTGCGAAAAGAAATGTTGAAGAAACGCAACGCAACGCAACCGCTTGATTTTCCGAATTCGGGAAGTGTTTTCAAAAATCCGAAACCACTTTTTGCTGCAAAGTTGATTGAAGAATGTGGATTAAAGGGAATGCGAATCGGTAATGCGGGGATTTCCGAAAAGCACGCTAACTTTATCGTGAATTTGGGAAATGCGAAAGCCGATGATGTTCTTTCTCTGATGAAACTTGCAAAGAAAACTGTGAAGGAAAAATACAACGTTGATATGGAATTGGAAGTGAAGTTGCTCGGTTTTCAAAAAAATTTAGAATAATATTGAATAATGCAGAATCCTATTTTGAAAATAAAAATCAATAAAGACCGATGGATCCTTCTTGGTAAAATATCCGTATGTATGCTGGTATTGATGGGAGTAGGTGTTCTACATTACTATGCGATTCAATGGAGTCAATTGCTCAAAGTTAGAACGATTGTGATTCAGGGGAACGAACAATTACGATTACAAGGACTCTGTTCGCAATTATTTTTACCGAATGATTCTCTGTTATTTTCCTTTCGGCTTGAAAATGTGAAAAACAATGTATTGAAAAATTCATGGGTTCGGTCGGTTCGTATAAAAAGAATATTTCCATCAACATTAGCGATTACAATAATTGAGCGGGTGCCCGTTGCAATGGTGAGCGGAACAAAGACATTTTATGTTGATGCGGACGGAATTATACTTGCTCCGTTGTCGGAATGGATGCGATTTGATTTACCATTGATTTCCTCCGATGCGCAGTTGCGGTCAATGAGTTACAGTACCGAAATTCCTTTTTTACTTCGTCACTCGCTTGCAGTTGCAGTTTTGATGAAACAACGACACCGTGATGTGTATGCGTTGCTCTCGGAAATTCATTCGGATGTTAGCAACAACATTATTCTTTATACGTATGAAAATGGAATACCTGTGCTACTCGGAAAGGGCAACATCGATGAAAAATTATCGAACCTCTCCGCGTTTTGGATTGCATCGCTGAAAAGCATCAATGGAGAACAAATACATTCTCTCGATGCGAGATTTCAGGATAGAATTATTGTGAAGTGGAAGAATACTGAAGGAAGTACGAACAGAAACAGAGTAACAAGTTAATGGCAAAGAACGAACAATTACAACCACCGCTTTTTGTTGGACTTGATATCGGAACAACAAAAATATGCGTTATCATTGCTTCACCTAATGCAAAAGGAGAATTGAATGTTCTTGGCATTGGACAAGCGGATTCTGATGGCGTTACAAAAGGCGAAATCAAAAACCTCGAAAAAGTATCTGTTGCAATTCAAAATGCGCTTACGCTTGCCGAACAACGCGCGGGCGTAAAAATTACTTCCGTCGTTACGGGAATTGCTGGCGAACACGTGCAAAGTTTTCAAAGTCGCGGTGTTATTGCAATTAACAATGCTGAGCAGGAAATCAAACGCGAAGACGTGTTGCGACTATTGAACGATACGCGACGAGTTGCACTTCCCCCGGAGCAAAAAATTCTGCACGTATTTCCTCAAGAATTTATTATTGATGGACAAGGAGGAATTCACGATCCAGTGGGAATGAATGGAATTCGGCTCGAAGCGACAGTGCATGTTGTAACAAGCGCGAACAATGCGATGAAGAATATTGAAAAATGTGTTGAACGAACTGGGATAAAAATTCGCGATATCATATTGCAACAACTTGCATCGAGTTACGCAACGCTTGTGGATGAAGAAAAAGAACTTGGCATTGCGCTTGTGGATATTGGCGGAGGAACAACAGATATCGCTGTGTTTGAAGAGGGTGTGTTGCGTCATAGTGCTTCCATTCCGTACGCGGGAAATCATGTTACACAAGATTTGCGCAAAGGTCTCGGACTTTTACAAGAACAAGCGGAAAAAATAAAGTGCGAATACGGCAATGCGTTTTCAAAAAATATTATTGAAGACGAACCGATTGTGTTGCCGGGAATTGCGGGAAGAAGTCCGATAGAAATTTCCAAAGAAACTATTTGCAGAATTATTCAGCCACGAATGGAAGAAATATTTGAACTTGTTGCCGACGAACTGAAGCGCAATGGATTTGCGAAACGACTTGCGGCGGGGATTGTTCTCACCGGCGGCGGCGCAATGATAAATGGAACTTCGGATTTAGCGCAAACAATGTTTTCTATGCCGGTGAAGTTAGGAATTCCATTCGGATTTTCCGGCGGACTCGTACAAGAAATTGAACATCCGACGTATGCAACATCTGCGGGACTTGCATTGTATGCGTATCGTTATAGAGATAAAATGCACGACGATATTGAAGAAGAACATCCATTGAAAAATATACTGCAGGGTTTGAAGAAATGGTTAAAGCAGATGTAGTTTATTCGTTATTTGGTTCGTTCATTTGTCGGAAAGCACAAACCAATAAACGAACAAGCAAACACAATAAAAGAGTTTTTTAAAAAATATTTTACAAATAATTTAGAGAAAGAAAAGCAAAATGATTGAACTTGAATACAATAATGAACGTGGTGCAAAACTTCGAGTCGTTGGCGTTGGCGGCGGCGGCGGAAATTGCGTCAATAATATGATTGAAAAAGGAATGCGCGGCGTAGAATTTATCACGATGAATACGGATTCGCAAGCGTTGGAAAACAGCAAAGCATCGCGGAAAGTGCAGATTGGAAAATCATTGACTCGCGGACTTGGAGCGGGCGCAGATCCCTCTATTGGACAACGCGCAGCAGAAGAAGACCGTGAAGATATTGCTCGCTCTATCGAAGGTTGCGATATGGTTTTTATTACCGCCGGAATGGGGGGAGGTACGGGAACAGGAGCGGCGCCGGTAATTGCGAATATTGCCAAAAGCGCAGGAGCATTAGTTGTTGCAATAGTAACAAAACCGTTTTCTTCAGAAGGAAAACGAAGAATGTTTCAAGCGGAAACAGGAATTGCGGAATTGAAGAAACATGTTGATACGTTAATTGTTGTTCCCAATCAGAAATTGCTTTCACTTGTTGATAAGACGACCCCATTACGTGAAGCATTGAATCGCGCTAACGATGTTTTGTACAATGCGACGCGAGGAATTTCTGAAGTGATTACTATTCCCGGGTTTATCAATGTGGATTTTGCAGATGTTCGAACAGTGATGAAAGAAAGCGGCGATGCGTTGATGGGAGCAGGAATAGCAACGGGAGAACATCGCGCAATCGAAGCCGCACATGCTGCTATTTCTTCTCCGCTCCTCGATGATATTTCCATTTCCGGCGCGCGCGGGGTATTGATTAACGTTACTGGCGGAAATTCGATGACTCTGATGGAAGTAGATGAAGTTGCAAACGTTATTCATGAATCTACGGGAGATGATGCGAATGTTATTCTCGGCGCTGTAATTGACGAAAATGCAGGGGAAGAATTGCGTGTAACAGTGATTGCAACCGGCTTTAATAAAAAGAATGGTGCGATGAACAAGAAATCCGTTGCAAATTACCTGGAGCCGTTTCCTGTGGGAATATCAGAAAAGAATGCATTGGACGAACCGGCATTTGTTCGGAAAGGAATTGCCGTTTCCGGTGTAACGGTGCTTGATACTTTGCCGCTAACAAAAAATAAAATAGACAAGAGAGATGCAGATAAACCGGCATTTCTGAGGAGAATAATGGATTGAAAGAATGAGTATTGTAATTGTGATAGAGAAGCAATTTTTATTGAAGGAGTTTGCTTCTCTTTTTGTTAAGGATAAATAATTTTAAGAAACCACAGCAAAGTTTTGCAATAAGGTTTTTATTATTATTTTTTGAACAAAACAATAGAAAGAAACCATATCGAAGTTTGTTACAATTCTAATGCCAGAAGTCTCTAAACATTATCCTCCATCGCACGAACATCGCAGACTTGCGGCAATAATGTTCACCGACATCAAGGATTATTCCAAAAAGATGCAGAGTGACGAATCAGCCGCATTGCGAATGCTCGAAATCCATAATCAAATGATGCGGGAAAATATCGCGCGATATGAAGGAACGGTTGTTAAAACCGTTGGCGATGCATTTCTTGTTTCGTTTGATAGTGTTATCAATGCAACGGAATGCGCTGTCGAATGTCAGGAACGGTTTATTGAATACAATAAAGAAAAAGAGGAACATCAAAAAATTGTCATTCGTGTTGGCGTTCATCTCGGAGATATTATTGAGAAAGACAACGATGTATTCGGCGATGGTGTGAATATTGCTTCAAGAATTCAGTCAATGGCAGAGCCCGGCGGAATTAACATTTCGGAAAGCGTTTATCAACAAGTACGAAATAAACTTGACTTACCCTACCTTTCATTAGGCGCTCCCCAACTCAAAAATATAAAAGAAGCCATTAAAATTTATCAAATAATAATTGGCGATGGAAAACAGCGTTCTCCCTTTGCTACGCAATGGCTGATTTTTAAAACGTTGATGAGAAGACGAGAATGGAAAAGAAGATTGGCAATTGGTATTCCACTCGCGCTTCTTTGTTTATTTTTTGGATTGTCTTTTGATAATTATCCCAAGATTCAAAAATTTCGAGCAGATAATCTACCGTGGTTTTATTCATTAAAAAGTGTGGAAGGAAAAGTAGCTGTTTTACCTTTTGAAAATAATTCTAAGTTAGAAGATTACGCTGTTAACGGTATGACAGACGAAGTCATTTCTTCATTAGGTTCTATTAAAGGTTTGTTTATATTAGACCGAAATGCTGTAATCAAATATGACATTAAAGAACTTCCTAAAAATGAGAGAGAACTTCCAGCACTTCCACAAATTGCAGAAGAGCTTGGTGTTCGATACGTTATTAAAGGACTTGTAAGAAATGCTGGTGATAAATTGCGAATCAGTTATGAGGTATATGACAATCAAAAATCAAAAAAAACGGTTGGAAAACTTGATGAAGATTTTTCTGAGGAGAATATACTTGGAGTTCAGGAACGATTAGCCGGTTCTATTGCAAAAGAACTCCGCATCACAGTTACAAAAGAACAACAAGCTGCAATCGCCGCGAAAACCCAAGTGAATTCTAAGGCGTATGATTTTTCATTGCGGGGGTTAGATTATTTACGCAGAAATACGAAACGTGACAACGAATTTGCATTGCAAATGTTTGAAAAAGCAGTCGCGCTTGATACATCGTTTGCTTTGGGTTATGCTGAACTTGCGTATGCGCAATGGCTACACTATAGTTGGTACGGAAGCGGTGGGAAAGACCTTCTCGATCATAGTTTGAAAAATGCACAACGCGCCCAACAATTGAACCCCCAATTGGGTGAAGCATATCGAGTTATCGGTGCAGTCTATTCAATGGCACCGCCGTTAGCATCCAATTACACGGATGATGTGAACGCATTAAACAAAGCGATTGAACTGAACCCGAACGATGCTATTTCCTATTATCTGCTTGGGTCTGTGTATGAAAGAAAAGATTTAAACCAATCACTTTCCTATTACGAACAAGCAATACAACGAAGTCCAAGCAATTCTTTGTTTTATTTAGGAAAAGGAAGAGCGTTGATGAAAAACAAAATGTTGGATTCTGCAATTGCGATTGTGAGAGAAGCAATTGAATATCAACCGGACCAAATTCAGGGATATTTGCAACTGGGTAATTTGTTTATTCAAAAAGAAAATCTTGGTGAAGCGGAAAATTCGTTTCGCAGAGCAATTCAACTTCAACCGGATAATACTGCGGGCTATTTGGGATTAGCAAAAATGTATCGCCAATTGGGAAAATATGAAGATGCATTAACACAATATCAAAGCGCGTTGTTGCGAGATTCAACGAACCGCGAAGTGTACTTTGGATTGGGCGAAAGCAATCTTTCTTTGAGAACACTGAAAGACGCAAGAAAATATTTCGATAGAGTAATTGAAATCGGGCAGTATGATTTCCGCATTGTCAACGATGTTGGACGCGCGTATGAGCGTATTGGTGATTTTGAAACGGCATTGTATTATTTTGACCTTTCCATTGAAAAGAATCCGAATGCACAAGCCGCTGGAGGAGAAATTTCTGTGGATGCACTGGAAAAGAAAGCGCAGATGCTGGTTTCATTAGGACGTTTGGAAGAAGCAGTAACAGCAATGGAAAAAGTTGTTGAACTCAAAAAAGATTTTGCTATTCCATATTCCAATTTGGCATTATTTTTAAATATGGCTCTGCGACCTCAAGAAGCAATCACGGCAATCAAGAAATATCCTCATTATTTGGATGAACCCGATTTACTGATGAAACTAGGAATGAGTTATCGTATGCTTGGTGATATCAATAATTCATTAGTAAGTTACAGTGCCGCAGAAGAATTGTATAAAAAACGCCTGGAAACTGCGCCACGAGACCAAGTCTTACTTTCCTTTGTAACTGAAACGTACTATCATCGAGGGATTTCTTTTGAGAAGGCGGGAAAACAAGCGGATGCATTTAATCAATTTGATAAAGCACTTAAATATTATCAGGATAAATTAAATGACGACCCGGGAAATCTTGAAGTCATTGGATATATCGGAGTCATTAAAGCACGATTAGGCGATAAAAGCGGCGCACTTCAAACAATTCAAAAACTTGAATCGGATGTATCTTCTGACGCGATAGCGAATTATCAAATTGCCGCAGTTTATTCTGTGCAAAATGATATTCCCAACGCCGCAAAATATCTGAGAAAAGGAATTGCGTTAGGTTTTAAAGAATTTGGTTTTATGATGATTGACCCCGATATGGAGAATTTGATTAAATCAAAAGAAGGACAATCGCTATTGAAACAGAAGAAAAAACTTCCAAGTTAATTTTATTTTGAAAAGAAAGGTACGTAATTAAATGATTGAGCATTCACACGTTGACGATATAAACGTGTTGATGAAACGCCGCCGCGAAGAACTCGAAGAACTTAAAAAATTCAATATCAATCCATATCCGTATGAATTTTCTCGTACGGATTTTTCGTCAGATATCCTTGCTTCATTTTCCGATGATGCGCCGAAAAGAAATGTTGCAATCGCCGGAAGAATTATGTCGCTTCGCAGAATGGGGAAAGCATCATTCTGCCACATTCAAGATTCGAAGGGAAAAATTCAAGTTTATTTGAAGAAGGATGATGTTGGAGAAATTTATGATGCGTTCAAACTTCTCGACATTGGTGATATAATTGGAGTAAATGGATTTATCTTTCGAACAAAGATGGGAGAAGTTTCTGTTCACGCAGAAAGTTTTTCTGTTCTCTCAAAATCGTTGCGTCCACTTCCGATTGTAAAAGAAAAAGTTGATGAACAAGGAAACACTGTAACATTCGACGAATTTTCTGACAAAGAACTTCGCTATCGTCAGCGTTATGTTGATTTGATTGTCAATCCTCACGTGCGCGAAGTTTTTTTCAAGCGTGCGCAAATCGTTAAAACGATTCGCAACTTTCTCGATGCACAAGGATTTCTTGAAGTCGAAACTCCAGTTCTTCAACCCTTGTACGGCGGCGCATTTGCTCGTCCGTTCATAACGCATCACAACGCACTCGACACACAATTATATTTGCGAATAGCAGACGAACTCTATTTGAAACGCTTACTTGTTGGCGGAATTGATGGCGTGTACGAAATCTCCAAAGATTTTCGCAACGAAGGAATGGACAGAAACCACAACCCGGAATTTACGATGATGGAAGTGTATGTTCCCTACAAAGATTACGTGTGGATGATGAAAATGGTGGAGAAAATGTTTGCAGAAGTTGCACTTGCAATTAATGGTTCATTGAAATGTAATGTTGATGATAAAGAAATAAATCTCTCTGCTCCGTTTCAACGTTTGACAATGTTTGATTCGATTGAAAAGTACACGGGAAAAAATCTTCGAGGAAAAAATGAAAATGAACTTCGCGCTATCGCAAAAGAACTTCAAGTTGAAGTTGATAAAATTGCATCGAGCGGAACAATTATTGATTCAATTTTTTCTGAAAAAGTTCAGCAGCATTTAATTCAACCGACGTTCATTACGGATTACCCCGTTGAAATGTCACCGCTTGCAAAACGACATCGCACAGAAGAAGGGCTTGTAGAACGATTTGAATTATTCATCAACGCACAAGAAGTGTGCAACGCATTTTCTGAACTCAATGACCCGCTCGACCAACGCTCGCGATTTGAAGAACAAATGAAGCAGCGAGAACGAGGAGATGTTGAAGCGCAAGTTCTCGATGAAGATTTTTTGCGCGCAATGGAATTTGGTATGCCTCCCGCTGCCGGACTCGGAATGGGAATTGACCGATTGACAATGCTTCTTACGAATCAACATTCCATTCGCGATGTGGTTTTGTTTCCGCATATGAAACCGGAAAAGTAAATTCCAAATGACAAAAAACAAATTACAAATAAATTTCAAAATTCAATTTTCGAAAATTATCGTACGGATTTGAAATTTGTTCATTGGAATTTATTTGAAATTTGAAATTTGTTTTTTGGAGTTTTTCTCGAAAACGTTTTCGCTAAGCAAATGCAATTCATTATCGCTCTTCATAATCATCAACCAGTCGGAAACTTCGGTGAAGTTTTTGAAGAAGCGTATGCAAAATCCTACCACCCATTTCTCACAACACTCGAAAAATTTCCCAACGTAAAAGTTTCGCTGCACTATTCCGGAATTCTTCTCGAATGGATTCGGCAATATCGAAAAGAATTTTTTCCGCTTCTCAAAAAAATGATTGAACGCGAACAGGTCGAAATGCTTGGCGGCGGATTTTACGAACCGATTCTTTGTTCTATTCCTAAACGAGATCAAGTTTCTCAAATCAAAAAACTTTCCGCATATCTCAATAATCATTTTGGAGTAACAACGAAAGGCATTTGGCTCACAGAACGAGTTTGGGAACAATCGCTCGTTTCTTCCATCGTGGAAGCGGGAATTGAATTTACAATGCTTGACGACACGCATTTTTTCTACGCAGGATTAGAAGAAAAAAATATGCGAGGATTTTTTCTTACGGAAGATGAAGGAAATGTTTTGAAAATTTTTCCGATGAGTATGCAAATGCGGTATGCGATTCCGTTTCATACGATTGAAAAATTAGAAAATGAGTTGAGAGAAATTGAGAATGAAGTAGTTAGTAGCGAGAAGTCAGTAGTCAGTAGTCAGTTGTCAGTAGATAAAACTACAAACCACAAACCACAAACCACAAACCATAAACTTTCAAACTCGCAACCAGCAACTCGCAATTCGCAACTTTTACTCTACGGTGATGACGGAGAAAAATTCGGTGTATGGCCAAAAACGTACGAACACGTATTTGAGAAAAAGTGGTTAGAACAATTTTTTGAAATGCTCGAAGAAAATTCTTCGTGGTTACAAACGAAAAATTTTTCAGAAACCGTGAATGAAATTACTCCGCTTGGAACTATTTACTTACCGACTGCATCATATTCAGAAATGCTGCATTGGGCATTACCAACACAAGCGTTTGAAGAGTACGAAGATTTTGAGAAACAATTAGAGAAGAAAAAACTATTTGAAAAGAATAAGCGATTTGTGCGCGGTGGATATTGGAAAAATTTTTCGTTCAAATATTCGGAAGTCAATTGGTTGCATAAAAGGATGTTGAATGTTTCCAAACAAATTTCGTTGCAGACAAATCGAAATGATGCAATCCAAAAAGCGGAAGAGCACTTACATTCAGCGCAATGCAATGATGTGTATTGGCACGGAGTTTTTGGCGGATTGTATTTACCATGGCTTCGCCGTCCGATTTTTCAGAATTTGATTGCTGCAGAAAAAATTATTTCCAACAATGAAAATAAAATTTCTGAAATTGATTTGGACATAGACGGCGAAAAAGAAATTTGTGTTTCGACTCCATCGCTCAACCTTTTTTTGAAACCATCACTCGGAGGAGAAATTGCAGAAATAGATTTCAAGCCGATTGCACATAATTTGAGTGATGTGGTTACGAGAAGGAGAGAAGGTTATCATCGAAAAGTTTTTATTGCAAAGAAGGAAATTGAAAATGAAGTTGCAACGATTCACGATTCGGTAAAAACGAAAGAGGAGGGAATTGAACAGTATTTAGTTGAAGATAAATTTCGACGAATATCATTACTCGACCATTTTTTTGACGCGAAGATTTCGTTAGAAAATATTCGACAACAGAATTGGAAAACGATTTCAAACTTTGCGGAAGAACAGTATTCTTCTTCAATTCAAGAAACGGAAAATCAATTTCAAATTTCTTTACAGCGAAACGGAAATATTGTTCAACGTAAAAAAGAAATTCCAGTTCGGTTGCAAAAAAATATTTCAGTCCTCAAATCAAATGCGGAACTTGAAATTGTTTATAGCATAGTAAGTGAAGAAAAATTTTCTAACATTTATTTCGGCAGCGAATGGAATCTTACTCTTTCTGCAGGCGATGCCGATGATAGATATTTTCTCATCAATAATTCAAAACCGAAAAATTTTCATTTGCGAAGCGAAGGAATAAGTGAAAATGTTTCTTCACTGAAAATGATTGATGAATGGCTGAATATCGAAGTTGAATTTGTTTTCGATGAAGCAACAACGCTATGGCGATTCCCTGTTGAAACGGTTTCGCTTTCGGAAGATGGTTTTGAGCGCGTGTATCAAGGTTCGTGCTTACTACCGTTGTGGAATTTAAAAGGCATGAAGCATTTTGAAACATCGTATAGATTTTCAATTAGAAAATTCAAGTGAAACAACATTTTACTTTGCTTCTGTCATTGATTTCGATGAATAATATTTCGTTCTCTATTTCTGATTCTACCCAAACAGAAACTCAACAAATCAATTCAACACGCGTTGCATTGGTTTGCCTTGCAGCTTCTGGATTTATTGCGGCTGGACATTTTCAAAATTACGATGCGTGGTGGAAGGGAAACAGAAACGGATTTCGATTTGTATCTGGGAAAAAAGATGATGGAGAAAAGTACCGTAACGCGGATAAATTCGGTCACAACTATTATTCGTTTTTAGTGAGTGACGTAATTGGAAATGCTTTTGTTTGGTCGGGAATTGAAAAACGCAACGCATTTTTTTATGGTGGAACAATCGCGTGTTTATTTCAATCGTATGTAGAAGTGGAAGATGGAACGCATCCCGAATTAGGATTTTCGTTTGGTGATGCGGTTGCGAACATAACCGGTTCGTATTTTCCCTTATTGCAGAATGAATACCCGTTATTCAAAAATTTTACATTTAAGTACAGTATAATTGATGCAGGAAATGTGGAAAAAGGTTTGAATAGAACATTGATTGACGATTACGAAAGTCAATACTTTTGGTTGAGTGCGAAAATTCCCAAAATGATTTTTGGTTCGGAAAATTTTTTTGCAAGGTTTTTCAATGTTGCAGTTGGCTATAGTGTGAAAGGAATTCATCCGCCGATTCATCGAGAAGCGGAATGGTATGTTGCGCTCGATTACGATTTTGAAGCAATTCCAATTGAAGGAAGTTTTGCGCGTTCTTTTTTTCACGTGTTGAATTATTTTCATTTTCCCTCGCCGATGATTCGCGTTATGCCAAAGTTTATTTCGTATGGATTGCGATGGTAAAATTTTCCATTATCATTCCGACGCTCAATGAAGAAAAACTTCTTGAGAAATTGCTTTCTCAAATTACTGATGAAATCAAAAGTACATTTCAGTTGGAAATAATTGTTAGCGACGGTGGAAGTACGGATAGCACGATTTCTATTGCAAAAAAATATTCGGATGTAATTGTTCAAAAAGAAATAATCGAAAACGAAAATATTGCAATCGGAAGAAATCGCGGAGCAAAAATTGCGAACGGAGAAATTCTTGTTTTCTTAAATGCGGATACGCAATTTCAAAATGCAAAAGAGTTTTTTCGGGAAGTGATTTTTATTTTTGAAAAACAAAATATCGTTGGAATTACTTGTAGCGTGTATGTTGTGCCGAAGGAAGAACTCTTCGGTGATAGGATCATTCATTTTGTTATCAATCATTGGTTTTGGTTCTTGAATCTCGTTGGAATCGGAATGGGACGTGGTGAATGTCACGTTGTGAAGAAAGAAATTTTTCAACAACTTCATGGTTATAACGAACGAATGTCGGCGGGAGAAGATTTTGAATTTTTCACTCGACTAAAAAATAAAGGAGAACTAAAATTTTTGAGAAATATTGTTGTGTATGAATCTCCGCGTCGTTACAGAAAATACGGATATATGAAAGTATTATTTCAATGGTTTTTGAACGCAATGTATGGTGTACTATTTCGAAAGTCATATTCTACAAAGTGGGGAATAATTCGATGAAAAATACTTTCGCTTGGAAAACATATTTTTTTATATTTGAACCGAATTCAAAAATAAGTGCATTTTTTTTACAAAATAGATATTTCTAAAAACCAGAGGAGTCCTCATCTGTGAGAAAACGTTTTTCTCTATATACATTAATTGCTGTAACGATTGCATCCATACTTTTTGGAGCAGTGCTACAAACTGTTATTTCTGAAGATAATATATATCAGCAAGTTCGCAAGTTTTCTGAAATATTGAGTAATGCGCAGAAAAATTATGTAGATAATGTTGATACGGAACAATTGGTCGAAAGCGCAATCAATGGAATGTTGGAAACGCTTGACCCTCATTCGATTTATATCCCCGCCAAACAAATGCAAAAGGTTACTGAAGATTTTCAAGGTTCATTTGAAGGTATAGGAATTGAGTTCGATATTATCAATGATACGCTTACGGTTATATCGCCAATTCCTGGCGGTCCAAGCGAAGCATTGGGAATTCAAGCGGGAGATAAAATCATAAAGATTGATACTTCTAATGCAATTGGAATAAAACGTGATGATGTACCAAAAAAATTACGAGGGAAAAAAGGAACGAAAGTAAAAGTTGAAATTTTACGTTTAGAAGAAAGCAAATTATTGGAATATGAAATCATCCGCGACAAAATTCCTATTTATACTGTTGATGTTGCGTTTATGGTGAATAGCGAAATAGGATACATAAGCGTTAATAGATTTGCCGCAACCACGTATGAGGAGTTTGCGCAAGCGTTAACAACACTGAAAGAAGCGGGAATGAAAAAATTGATTTTGGATTTGCGGAACAATCCCGGAGGTTATCTTGACCAAGCGTTTCAGATGGCGGATGAATTTTTACCTGCGGGAAAGAAAATTGTGTACACAAAAGGGAGACAACCACAATTTAACGAAGAATATTCTTCCGATGGTAAAGGAAAATTTCAAACTATCCCGCTCGTTGTTTTGGTAAATCAGGGTTCTGCATCGGCGAGCGAAATTGTTTCCGGCGCAGTGCAGGATTGGGATAGAGGATTGATTGTCGGCGAAACCACGTTTGGAAAAGGATTAGTGCAGCGTCAATTTCCGTTACCTGATGGTTCAGCATTTCGGTTGACGACTGCGCGGTACTATACCCCTTCCGGAAGATTGATACAGCGTCCGTATGGGAGCGACCACACGGCCTACAGAAAAGAAGTAGCCGTAAGAGAAGAATCTGAAGGAGAAAATCTCGAACATTCAAACGAAGCCGATTCTACAAAGCCAAAATTCACAACAGCAGGAGGACGAACGGTTTTTGGCGGAGGTGGAATTACACCGGATTTTGTTATTAAAGCAGAAAAGTTGCAAAAATATACCGCACAACTACGCGGACGGTCTGTATTTCTGGAGTTTGCTAACAGATATATGGACAGGAATGGAACTTCCATACGCGCAAAGTATGAGAAAAAACTCGAAGTATATTTTAAGGAATTTACTATAACTCAAGAAATGGTTGATGAATTATTGGGAATAGCAAAAACAAAAAATATTGAAATGAATGAATCCGAATTTCAGAAAGACATTTCATACATCAAAGCATCAATGAAATCGCAAATTGGTCGAATGATGTTTGGTAATCAAGGTTGGTATCCAATTTTATTGAACGAAGATAATCAGTTTCTCAAGTCAAAAACACTTTTCCCGGAAGCAGAAAAATTGGCGCATTTCCGGTAATCACCGTGCGAAAAAATTCGTTACAACGATACACGATTTTAGTTGCAGTTGTATTATTATCGTTCTTCTATAATCTCTTTTCTGCACCGACGCCGATAGAAAGCGGGAACGTTGTTTTTTATGAAGGTGAAAACTTGCTATACAATGTTCGTTACGGATTTATTGATTTAGGCACCGTAAGAATGAAAACGTTCGGCAAATTTGTTAAAAACGGGAAAACACTTTGGAAGGTATGTTCATACATTGATTCGTACCAAGGTGTGCCATTTGTTGACCTACACGTCATTTACGAAAGCCATATAGACGAAAGCGGTTATCCATCGCAATTTACTGCACGAACGTTTGACGATGGCAAATGGTATTATACTGTTTATGATTTTGACCAGACGCAACACAAGATATTTGTAACGATTGGCACGGGAACGAAAGACGTAATGAAAAGCGCAACGTATCGCGATACGGTAGCGGTAAATAAAAAATATCAAGATGGTCTTTCGATATTTTATTATGCGCGTCAAAAATCCGGCTTAAATATGTTTGAAGTTATTCCAACATATCAGAACGAAAAAGTATCCACAACGGATTTACAATTCTCAAGTTCAGTTTCGTTGACAGAATTGGACGCAGTGGATTACCCAGTTTCGATACATTATTTAGAAGGGAAAGCAAATTTTATCGGTATCTTCGGACTAACGGGCGGTTTCCGTGGATGGTTTTCCAGCGACGATGCACGTGTTCCGATATTAGCAAAACTGAATGTATTGTTAGGGAGTGTAACATTTGAATTGATTGAGTGGAAACGTGGAACGTGGACTCCGCCGCATAGTTTTGACGAATAAAAAAGAATAAATTGCTAATACCGTATAAAAATATTTTACCGAATGTTCATCCAACAGTCTATATTGCTGAAGGAGCAAAAATTATTGGAGACGTTGTTATCGGAAAAAATTCCAGTATTTGGTTTAATGCCGTTGTACGCGGAGACGTGAACTATATTCGTATCGGTGAAAACACGAACATTCAAGATGGGTGTTTGTTGCACGTTCGCAATAATAAGTATCCGTTGGTACTTGGTTCCAATGTAACGTTAGGTCACGGAGTAATCGCCCATGGATGTATGATAGAAAACTATTGTTTATTAGGAATGGGTGTTATTGTTTTGGATAACGCTCGCATTGGTTCTTATTCGCTTATTGCCGCGGGAACAGTTGTCAAAGAACATCAAATAATTCCGGAAGGTATGTTGGTTGCAGGGATTCCTGCAAAAATACTTCGTCCCCTTTCAGAGGAGGAAAAACATTCATTAGAACAAAGCGCAGAAAATTATGTTCAATATGTACGCAACTATCGAGAAGCAAATTAGAGAGTTAAAAAAATCGGTATGAAGATAACATTTTGGGGAACTCGAGGTTCGATACCTTCTCCCGGATTACATACCGTTCGCTATGGAGGAAATACGCCGTGCATTGAAATCCGTTTGGACGATAATTCCCTTATCATTCTTGATGCAGGAACGGGAATTCGTATGTTAGGAGATAAATTATTAGCCGAAGGAAACCCCATAAACGCGGCACTGTTAATAACGCATCAGCATTGGGACCATATACAGGGATTGCCATTTTTCAAACCCGCATTTATTGGTGGGAATAAGTTTATGGTAATCGGTTCAAGTGTGCGTGGTATTTCATTGAAGCGCGCACTTTCCAATCAAACAAAACGAATGTATTTTCCTGTTCGACTGAAAGAGATGGAAGCAACATTTACTTTTCGTTCTGTCAAAGAAGAACAATTTGAAGTTTTTGGGGCAACGGTAAATACGATTTACGTGAACCATCCGGTATTTGCTCTCGGTTATCGTATTCATCACCGAGGATGTTCCGTAGTATATATCAGTGATAATGAGCCTGTGGATAGTCAAACCATTGCACAGATGAGTTCCAAACGTTCTATTATCCAAAGTTACATCAATCACGGAAACGATTTGAATCAGAAACTTTATGATTTTTGCCGCGGTGCAGATTTGTTAATCCACGATTCGTTTTTTACTCCCGATGAATATGTTCAACACATCGGATGGGGACATTCACATTATCTTTTTACTTTACAAGTTGCGCGGGAAGCAAAAGTAAAACATTGTGTATTTTTTCACCATCATCCTGAACGCAAAGACGAGGAAATTGATGATATGGTTCAGATATGTAAGCGTGAAATAGAGCGAACGAATATTGCGATGGAATGTTCCGCGGCAATAGAAGGTCAAACAATTGTACTTTGAATTGTTTCAATGAACAAGAAACACAGCGGAAGGATTGAAATTTTTCATCAACATCGCTGGCTTCGGTTTAAAAAAGTTATTGCTCAAGAAATAGTGCATAGTGTTATCCACTGTGAACGATATGCGCTTCAAGAAGTGAACGTAATTTTTGTTGACGATGCATTTATGAAAAAACTTCACAAAGAATATTTTGATTTGTCTATCGGAACAGATGTGATAAGTTTTAGGTTTAATAGTGGCAAACAAATAGAAGGTGAAATATATATTTGTCTCGATACAGCGCAGAAACAAGCGAAACAATATTTCCAAACATACACGCAAGAAGTTTCGCGGCTTCTCATTCACGGAACACTTCACCTTCTTGGTTACGACGACACAACAGTGGCGACACACAAAAAAATGACACAAAAAGAAAATTTTTATTTACAAAATATACTCTTGTAAATTCATAACGATGTACGATAAAATTGTTGAAATACTCATTTATCTCCTTTTAGAAATAAAAGAAAAGCAAAGTCTGAACGACCTTGATTTATCCAAACTCGAAGAGAGCGGGTACTCGCCGATAGAAATAAGCGCAGCACTGAGTTGGTTATTTGAAAAAATGCGATTTAATGAAACCAAACTTCCATTGCAAACAACCGCAGATTCTTCCCGTTCATTTCGGATATTTCACGACGTAGAAAAACTTGCTATTGACGCGAAAGCGCGCGGATTTCTTATGCAATTGCGCGAACTCAATCTTGTTACCGAAATTGAACTGGAATACATTATTGAACGTATAATGCTCAGCGGATATTCACACGCAAACATTGAAGATGTGAAAGCAATTGTCTCTTCAGTGTTTTTTGAAATGAAAGACCCTTCATTATACGGCGCAAGTAATAAGATTTTCGATAGCGGAACAATTCATTAACACAAAAAGGCAACTATGGCGAAAGCCGCACAATCTCTTGTCATCGTCGAATCTCCTTCGAAAGCAAAAACCATTTCCAAATATTTAGGCGCAGGTTATACTGTTGAAGCAACTGTTGGACACGTGCGCGATTTACCGAAAAGCAAACTCGGCGTTGATGTCGAAAACAACTACGAATGCGAATACGTTACAATCAAAGGCAAAGGCGAAGTTCTTAAAAAACTTCGTGCGAAAGCAAAAGATGCAACATCGGTTTATCTTGCAACTGACCCAGATCGAGAAGGAGAAGCAATTGCATGGCATATCGTAAAAGAAGTTTTCGGAAATGATGGAAAAGGCAAAACGTTTCGCGTACTTTTTCACGAGATAACGCCGCGTGGAATTGCCGAAGCAATGAAACATCCGCTCAAAATCAATGACAAACTTGTTGATTCGCAACAAGCGCGGAGAGTGATGGATAGAATTCTTGGATACAAAGTTTCGCCGTATTTATGGAAACGCGTGTACTATGGATTATCTGCAGGCAGAGTTCAATCGGTTGCATTGCGCTTGATTTGCGAGCGTGAAGAAGAGATTCAAGCATTTGCGGCAACGGAATATTGGTCAATTGTTGGTGAGTTTTCGCATACATCGTCAGAATCGTTTTTTGCAAAACTTTTTAAAATTCATAAAAAAGAAATTATTGTTCCAGAAAAGGACTATCTGAATGAATTACGGAAAAAAGGAACATTGCATCAGTACACGTGGATAGAAAATGAATCAGCAGCAATAGAGTTAATGAACGATATACGGCAACATCATTTTTCCGTTTCCGATATTCAGAAGAAAATATCGAAGCGTAATCCATCGCCGCCGTTTATTACGAGTACAATGCAACAAGAAGCCGCTTCCAAACTTCGTTTTTCCGCGAAGAAAACAATGATGGTTGCGCAGCAATTATACGAAGGAATTGAATTGGGAGAAGAAGGAACTGTAGGCTTGATTACGTATATGCGAACGGATTCGACACGATTGAGCGAAGATATTGTATCGGAACTTCGCGAGTATATTTTTCGAACGTACGGAAAAGAATATATCCCCGAAGAACCGCTTGCGTATAAAAAAAAGAAATCATCGCAAGATGCTCACGAAGCAATTCGCCCGACAATGCTGAAACATTCTCCGAAAGCAATAAAAAAATTTCTTACCCCGCAACAATATTCGTTATACGAATTGATTTGGAGTCGTTTCGTTGCGTGTCAAATGAGCCCCGCTACATTAGAAACAACTACTGCATTGATAGAAGGCGGTCCTTATTTGTTTAAAGCAACCGCGTCGCAATATGTATTCCGCGGATTTTTACAGGCGTATGATGATGCGGAAGAAGAAATAATAACGGATGAAGACTCTGAACTGGTCAAGAAAAAAATTCCATTGTCATTGCAAGTGTATCAAAATGTTTTTGTCGAACAACTTATTCCGCATCAGCATTTCACAAAGCCGCCTGCTCGCTATTCTGAAAGCACATTGGTAAAAGAATTGGAATCTCTTGGTATTGGAAGACCAAGCACGTATGCGTCAATTGTGAGTACTGTTCAGGAACGCGGATACGTGGAACAGCGAGAACGTCGTTTGTTTCCCACATCATTAGGTATTGATGTGAACAAAATCCTTGTGCATAATTTTCCCGATATTTTTAACGTTCAGTTCACTGCGACGATGGAAGAAGAATTGGAAACCATTGCTACAGGAAAACAGAAATACAAAAAAGTACTGGACGATTTTTATGTTCCTTTTGTACGATCTTTGGAACAAGCGGAACAACGCGAGCATGCTCTTCCGCACGAACATCAAACAGAAGCCGCTGGACAATTGTGCGAAAAATGCGGAAAGCCAATGATTGAACGTTGGGGACGTAACGGAAAATTTCTTGCTTGTTCGGGATATCCGGAATGTAAAAGTACAAAGCCATTGAAAAGGGAAGTGGAAGAAATTGCAAAACCTACGGGCGTAGTGTGTGAAAAATGCGGAAGTGAAATGGTGTTTAAACTGAGCAAGTTTGGAAAATTTCTCGGATGTTCAAATTATCCCGAATGTAAAAATATTAAACCGATTACGTTGGGAATAAAATGTCCAACATGTAGCGAAGGCGATGTTCTTGAACGAAAATCGAAACGAGGGAAAGCGTTTTACGGATGTTCCCGGTATCCCGATTGTGATTTTGTGAGTTGGGATAAACCGGTAAATATGCCGTGCGATGTGTGCAACAATAAATTTATTGTAAAAAAATATTCTCAAAAGCGCGGAGAATATTTCCAATGTCCTAATTGCAAAGCGGAAATATCGAAAGAAGTTCAGGAAATAGCAGTAAACTGATTTTCACCGATGGAACAGTATGTAGAAAATTTTTTGCAATATCTTCGTTCGCGATGTTTTTCGCCGCATACAGTTGAAGCGTATGAAACGGATATCCGTCAGTTTGTATCGTTCTTAAAAAAATATTTTGAACAAGAATTCGTTGCATTAGAACAAATTGACGTAGCGACAATTCGTCATTTTCTTGGTTATTTATTCGAACAGAATTTTCAAAAAAAAAGTATCAATCGGAAACTTTCTTCTGTGCGGTCGTTGTTTCACTATTTACTCAAAGAAAAAATTTACACGCAAAATCCTGCGTTGCGAATTTCAAACGCAAAAAAAGAAAAACGGTTGCCATCGTTTCTTTCTGAGGATGAAGCGGAGAAGTTAATGGATGTGCCGGATACTTCGTCAGTCGCTGGTTCACGCGATTCAGCAATTCTTGAATTGTTGTACAGCACAGGAATACGTCGTGCTGAATTGATTGGATTAAATTTGAGCGATGTGGATTATATTGGGAATTGTGTTCGCGTTATGGGGAAAAGAAATAAACAGCGCATTGTTCCGTGTGGAAACATCGCATTGAAAAAATTGAAACATTATTGTTCAATTCGGCAAGAATTATTTACCGAACAAACAACGGATGATGATAGAGATGCAATATTTCTCTCGAAAAACGGAAAGCGGTTTTTACCTTGGACATTGACGCTATTAGTGAAAGCATATATCAAACAAGTTTCTGATGTTTCAAAAAAAAGCCCGCATACGTTGCGTCATACTTTTGCAACGCATTTGCTTAATCGCGGCGCGGATTTGCGTTCCGTCAAGGAAATGCTTGGTCACGAACAACTTTCGACGACACAAATTTATACGCATCTTACGCCGGAACGATTGAAAAAAATGTATGAACAAGCGCATCCGAGAGCATAAAAAATTTTATTCACTAACAAGAAAGATATAACTAAAGAACTTATGGATATTCATATAACATCAAGAAAAATAAAAATTGGTTCGCTCTTGAAAGAGCATGCACATTCGGAAATAGAAAAATTTGAACATTTGTTTGAACACATTCAACGTTGTGATGTTATTTTTAGTAAAGATGGTCAAGCCCCAAATACCAATGTGGCAGAGATTGTTCTCCACGCGAATGGACATTTTCTCACATCGAAAGAGCAAACGGAAGATTTTCGAAAATCACTTGATATAGCAGCCGAAAAAGTATTTCATCAATTAAGTACGTATAAATCGAAACTAACATCGCGCAAGAAATCCAAAGTTGCGCGTACGCGTAAAGCACTTTCGTAAAATCATTACCGTCTTGGACAATTTTAAGCAAAACGAAACGCCCAAAAAAAGTATCACCGTCGAATATTTGTACGAAACCATCAAACATCGCGTTCATTTGGAGCAACTGAATGGCACGACAGGTTTCTCTGCTGTAATTACAGATAAAAATATTCATCGTCCGGGACTTGCGCTTGCGGGATATGTTGATTTATTTACGTATGATCGCGTTCAGGTTGTTGGAAATACGGAAGTTCGGTACTTACAATCGTTGCCCAACGAGAGAGCAAAAGATTCATTTGAAGGAATCATTCAATTTCCGATTCCTTGTATTATCGTTACGAACAATAATGAATTGTGCAGCGAACTTATTCAAAGTGCAACGGAAAAAAATATCGCACTGTTTCGCACACCGTTTGAAACGACGAAACTTATTTATTTTGTAAGCGATTTTCTTGATGACCAGTTTGCACCGCAATCTACTATTCACGGTTCGTTGGTAGATGTGTACGGTGTCGGACTTTTGTTAACAGGAAAATCTGGAATTGGGAAAAGTGAAATTGCATTGGATTTGGTGGAACGCGGTCATCGTCTTGTTGCGGATGATGTCGTTACGATAACGCGCAAAGGAGAAAGCATTCTGATGGGTGCGGGAACAAATCTTGTAAAACATTTTATGGAAATACGCGGTCTCGGTTTGATTGACGTTCGAAGTATGTTCGGCATTCGCGCAATACGTTTTCAAAAGCGTGTGGAAATTATTGTTGAACTTGAAGAACGCAATTCTGAAAATGATTACACAAGAACGGGTTTAAGTTCTGCCGTGAGGGAACTTTTGGGCGTTGAAGTGCAAACTGTTAAACTTCCAATTTTTCCGGGTAAAAATGTAACCGTTATTTGCGAAGTGATAGCACTGAACTATCTACTAAAACACTATGGCTATGATGCTGCAAAAGAATTTTCAAAACGACTTGAACACGTTATCAGTGAAAAATCGCAACATCGCAAAACGGAAGAAATGAGAGTTGTTGACTATTTTGAACACGATTTTGAATAAATTCTTTAAAAATGAAATTTTGTTCATTTTCAAAATTTATTAAAATAACACTTGACACGAATGTGTTTTTTCTTTAAATTTTCGCCGCAAAAAAGTATACTACGATGAAACACTTATACACAAAACTACTCCGGATGTGCGAGCTACTCAGAAAACGGATTTTCGTCTATTCGGATGAAACATCGAACTTTCGCGAAGTGAACAAAGCCTATGTAAAACTTTTTGGAATTGTTCTTTCCTCGCTATTGCTTGGAGCGATGGGAACGATGGTAATTGTGCTTGTATTCTCTTCTGTGTCGTTGGATTCAGTTCTTGTGCAAAACGAAAATACTATACTGAAAAACCAACTTCAACGGATGGAAATCGAAGTTGAAAAAATGAAAACCGAACTTGGACATATTTCATTGCAAGGAAACAAACTTCGAATGTTAGTGGATTTACCCGTTGTTGATAAATCAATAGCAAAAGCAGGAACAGGAGGAACGGAAGATGTATTCTCTAATGTAACTTCAGAAACGAGCAATACATTCAGTTCGGCAATATCAAAACTTACCTCACTTCAAAGAGAAATACGTATACAACAACAAAGTTTTAAGCAAATAAAAGAGAAAGCAGAATTCAATAAAAAATTTTTCGACTGTTTACCATCGTTGAAACCGATGGAAGGTTATTATTCGCCTACTGGATTTGGAAACAGAATGCATCCGGTTCTTGGGTTATATAAAACGCACGTTGGACTTGATATCATCGGAAATGTTGGAACACCGATTTATGCCGCAGGAGATGGCGTTATCGAATTTTCCGGGCGAAATACGGGCGGATATGGTTTGATGATAGAAATAAATCATGGTTTCGGATATAAAACGTTATACGCACATTGTTCAAAAGTATTCGTAAAAGAAGGAGCGAGAGTGAAGCGAGGCGATATTATTGCAAAGAGTGGAAAATCCGGTTTAGTTTCAGGTCCGCACCTTCATTATGAAGTAAGTTACAACGGAGTAAAACAAAATCCCGTGGATTTCTTTTTTGATGATATTCATCTATCAACATTTAAAAATCGCCGCATTGCACAAAAATAACAAAGAGAAAATAAAATTATAACTCCGTATGATATGGACTATGGAACTTGCAGCGTATCTTGACGATGCGCCGTGGCCAGCAACAAAAGATGAACTCATCGAATACTCTGAACGAATTGGCGCACCGAGAGAAGTAGTTGAGAATTTGCAAGAACTCGAAGATAGTGAAGAAGTCTATGAAGGCATTGAGGACGTTTGGCACGATATTCCTTCGCAAGAGGATTTCTTTTTTGAAGATGACGAAGATAACGAGTATTAATTGTTTAACATAGAAATCTGTTTCTGATAATTTCAATAGCCCGGCTTTTGTTTGCTGGGCTTTTTCATTTTCTTTTTCCTGTGAAAAATTTTTCCCTCCGAATATTCTCACTGGTGTTTATCTGTATGACTATTTCTGGCTCTGATGATAAACGCACTTCGAATTTACAAGTTCAACGCTTGGAAATTGAAGGAAACGAATCGTTCAGTACGGAAGAAATTCTCAATCTTTTTTCTACACGGGAAACTCCTTGGTGGGGCACGCAAATAGCGTTTTCTCTCTTCGGTGATAAAATCGGAAGTCCTCCATCATATTTTGAAAGCGTAGCATTTGATGCGGATGTTGAGCGGTTGAAAAATTATTATCGCGAAAACGGATTTCCGGATATTGAAATTTTACACGATTTGAAAAAAAACATTACAAAACAAACGATAACAATATCTTTGAAGATCAATGAACATTCTCCTCTTCGTGTTGATTCGGTTGTGTTCCTTGGCGTCGAAGATATTGATTCGACGTTGCGAAATGAAATACTTTCTCATTCCATTCTCAAGAAAAATGCACGCTTTGTCAATAGTGATGTGAATCGAGAAGTGAACCGCATACTCACACTGTTTCAAGACAACGGGTATCCACACGCAGAATTTGTGAAAGATAGTTCTTCCCTTTCTCGGTACGTATCAACGAACAGCATTGTCGCTCGGTTGTACTTTATTCATAAAAAAAAATTTACATTTGGTTCATTGACATTTGACATCACGCAACATTCGAACGATACAGTCAGCAGAGAAGTTTTCATAAAACAAATCGGAATCGCAAAGGGTGAATTATTCAGTAACGAAAAGAGAGCGCGCGGAGAACGGAATTTGAACCGTTTAGGAATTTTTGAAGCCGCTCGCATTGATGCACAGTTTCCTCAAGATGGAAACAAAGCGTTTGAAATTCCTTTGACCGTTGTCGGAAAACTTAGACCTAAGCACGATATTGCGCCGGAACTATCGCTTTCAGACGAGAACAATGCGTTCAATATTGGACTTGGCGGAGGATATACGGATAGAAATTTTTACGGAGAAGCAAGAAATTTTCGTTCGCGTTTGATATTTCGGTTTCAATCGTTGCAAACGTGGAATTTTCAAAAACTTGCTCTTCGAGAGCGTTCTGTTGTTGGAAGTATTGATTTAACTTTTTCCGTGTCGCAACCGTACGTATTTATGCAATCCCTTACCGGGAATACCAGCGTTACGTTTCGTGTTGAAAAACAACGCGAGTACATACAGAATATTATCCGCAGCAATCTTGGTTTTACAAATCAATTTGCTGCATTCACCCAAGGTTTTTTCGAATGGTCGCTCGAGCGTTCGCAAGTAGAATTTCTTTCCGATTCATCGAAGAGAGCAAGCCAGAACATTTTGGAACAAGAAGATACAAAACCGCAATTCAATTCTATTTTGAGCGGAACGTTGCAACGCGATAAAACGAATGATATTTTTTCTCCCACGAAAGGATTTTTTCACTCGATTACGATGGAAGAATCGGGAGTGCTTCCGCTCCTTGTACGAAATCTACAACCCGATTTACCATTCACCCAATATTACAAAATTACTATGCTGGGAAGATGGTATTTTGAAACCGGAAAAAATAAATTTTCGACTCTTGCATTCAAGTTAAAAACCGGTTACCAAAATAAATACGGAGAAAGTTATAGCAACAGCGAGCGATTGATACCATTGAACAGAAGGTTTTTTTCCGGCGGAAGCGGAAGTGTTCGGGGATGGCGCTCTCGGGAATTGGGCGCAATGAATAAGGATTTGCTTCCTTTAGGAGGAAATGTTTTATTTGAAACGAACATTGAAGAACGAATCAATGTATTCAAAGGATTTGGAAAATTTTGGTTCGTTGATGTCAGCCATATTTGGACTGTGTTTTTTTTAGATGCAGGAACTGTTTGGCGTAAAGAACGCGACATACAACTTTCCGATATTGCAGTTGCAACGGGATTTGGAATTCGTTATGATACGTTTTTTGGTCCGTTCCGATTTGATATCGGATACAAAGCATACGACCCGAATGAACATAAAGGAAAACAAACGATTTTTCAAAAGAAATTTTTCGGCGAAACGTTTAAGCATGCGGTCTACCATTTTGGTATTGGGCATGCGTTTTGATGTTTGAAAGAGAAGCGTACAAATGTCTTGGAAAAATATTATTGGACAGCAACGAGTAAAAGAAATATTACAACGTGCATACGAAAGCAATCATCTTGCGCACGCATATCTTTTTTATGGACCGGAAGGATGCGGCAAAGAAGCAACAGCTATGGAATTTGCAAAGGTTCTCAATTGCGAACGAAACAATGGTGAAGCGTGTGATACATGCGAAACGTGCAAACAGATTCAGCGTTTGCAGCACCCCAATATCAAAATAGTATTTGCACTTCCTGGTTCAAGTTCCAAAGAAGAAAACAGTTCGGAAAAAACAACGCGGGGAAATCCCGAATCGTATTCTCATCTTTCCGAAGAAATCATCGAAGAGATTCACGAACAGATAGAGCGAAAAGCGGAGAATCCATATTTTCACATTCAAATTCCCAAAGCAAAAGAAATATTGATAAAAAGTGTCCGCGAAATCATTCGTGAACTTTCACTCACACAGTTTTCTAGAGGGACGAGAGTGATTATTGTATTTGATGCGCATCTCATTAATGAAGAAGCGGCTAATGCATTCTTAAAAACATTGGAAGAACCGCCGCGCTCGACTGTAATTATTTTAACAACGCTGAGAAAAGATAAAATACTTCAGACAATTGTTTCCCGATGTCAACAGATTCCGTTTGAATTGTTAAAAGGGAGCGAAATTGCATCGGCAATTATCGAACGAAAGCCAGTTTCTCCTTCACACGCAAATCTTATAGCGCAACTTGCAAACGGAAGTTACGCGCGCGCACTCGAATTGCTCGAAGAAAAACTGATGGAACGGCGCACGCATCTTCTGAATTTTCTTCGCATCATCGCTTCAAAAAGCGATGACGAAATAGTTGAAGTTGCGGAAAATATTTCAAAAGATTTTTCCCGAGAAGAACTTGTTCAATATCTTTTCCTGATGTTAGTTTGGTTTCGAGATGTGATGATGATGCAATGCAATGGCACAATTATTAACATTGACCAAAAGGAAACATTGATGCGATTGATGCAACGATACCCAAACATCAATTCAGCATACGCTGCGAAACGCATCGAGCAAACTCTTTCGGAAATTGATAAAAATGTCTATGCGCGTTTACTGATTACTTCACTTGCGTTGGATTTACGAACGCTTTTTTTGGATTCTGCTGTAATTGTACAATGAACAACACAAAGAAAATTTTAGTTACTGCTGCACTTCCGTATGCAAACGGAAAAATTCATCTCGGTCATTTGGCTGGAGCGTATTTACCTGCTGATATTTATGTTCGGTATCAACGCGCGATGAAACGTGATGTTGTGTTTATTTGCGGCTCGGATGAACACGGCGTTCCGATTACGATTACAGCGGAAAAGGAAAACACCACGCCCAAAAACGTTGTTGACAAAGTTCACGAACTCAATAAATCTGCGTTTGAGAAGTGCGGAATGTCGTTTGATAATTATTCACGCACATCGCTCCCGCTTCATCACGAAACTGCAAAAGAATTCTTTCAGAAATTTTATCATCAAAAAATTCTTGTTGAAAAAAAAGAGCAACAATTTTTTGATGAGAAGAAACAAAAATTTCTTCCCGATAGATATGTGGAAGGAATTTGTCCCGTCTGCACAAATCCTGAAGCGCGCGGCGACCAATGCGAAAAGTGCGGCTCGTATTACAATGCATCAGAATTAAAAAATCCGAAAAGTAAATTGAGCGGCGAAACTCCGACACTCCGCAATACAACGCATTTTTATTTTCCGTTGGGAAATTATCAGAAACGTTTGGAAGAATATTTGAAAGCGAGTTCGGAAAAAGAACAATGGAAAGACAATGTGTTGAATGCGTGTAAAGGTTGGTTCCATGATGGTTTACGTGATAGAGCAGTTACGCGCGATTTGGATTGGGGCGTTTATGTTCCGCTCGATGGTTACGAAAATAAAGTTCTATACGTGTGGTTTGAAGCCGTGCTTGGTTATATCTCTTCGACAAAAGAATGGAGCAAAAATATTGGCAACGAAAATTCGTGGAAAGAATATTGGCAAAACGAAAACACGAAATACGTTGCATTCATTGGAAAAGATAATATCGTGTTTCACTGCATAGTTTTTCCCGCGATGATTATGGCATGGAATGATATCAGCGATGTGAAATATGTTTTGCCCGCGAATGTTCCCGCGAATGAGTTTTTGAATTTTGAAGGACAAAAATTTTCCAAAAGTAAACATTGGGGAATTGATGTTGATGATTTTCTCTCGGAGTTTCCAGCGGATATCCTTCGGTATGCGCTTTCAGGAATTTTGCCGGAGAATGCAGATTCGGATTTTTACTGGAAAGATTTTCAAGCGCGAGTGAATGGTGAACTTGCGGATATTCTCGGGAATTTTATTCATCGCACGCTGACGTTTCTCCATAAAAATTTTGATGGAAAAATTCCCCAATGCAGTGAACTTACTGAACTTGATTTGCAGTTGATTTCATTACTCGAAACCACTCCCGATGTTGCGGGAAAATATTTTGATGCGTACAAATTTCGTGATGGAATAATTGAAGTAATGAATCTCGCACGATTTGCGAATAAATATTTTAACGATAGCGCGCCATGGAGTTCGTTGAAAAATAATCCGAAACAATGCGCGACTGCCTTAAATCTTTGCGTTCAAACAATTCGCTCGCTCGCAATTTTGTTTGAACCAATAATTCCGTTCACGGTGCAAAAAATTTTCAAGATGTTGAACATAAAAAATTCTATGCGCGAAACTTCTTGGGAAAGTGCGAAAGAATTGCGATTAAATGAAGGACATCCGCTTCAACAACCGGAAATATTGTTCTCAAAAATTGAAGACGAAACGATAGAAAAAATTTTAAATCGAATGGAACAACAAACCAATACTTCAACAAGCCATCAAGCAAACAGGCGAGTGAGCGAACCAGCAAAAATCTCCATTGAAGACTTCAGGAAAATTGAATTGCGTGTTGCAAAAATTCTCTCGTGCGAACAAGTGCCGAAATCCAAAAAATTACTGAAAATTAAAGTAACTCTCGGAACCGAAGAACGACAAATACTTGCTGGTGTTGCGGAGCATTACAAACCTGAAGAGTTAATCGGAAAAACGATTATCGTTGTTGCAAATCTCGAAGCGGCAAAACTGATGGGAGAAGAATCGCAAGGAATGATGCTTGCGGCTTCGGATAACAACAGTAATCTGTGTTTTGTTACAACTGCAAAAGAAATGCACGCAGGAAGTTTAGTGAAATAAAAAAAACTTGTTATTTAGAACGAAGTGAGGAATCTTCTTTAACAAACACGATACTTTATTAGAAACAGTAATTTGATGATTATTTTATTTTTCTTTCTCTCTGTATTTCCTCAGCAAGAATTTTCTTCCTTCGATGAAGTAATTCTTTGGCACATGCAGCATAAAAAAGAAATGCACGCGTTCGATTATTACAAACTCGTGTTTCAAAGTTCATTTGGTCCGGAACACATAGGAAATGATTCATTGCAAATTTTCGGAATGTTGCAACAAGAAATGAAAGAACAAAGCACCATGAAAACCGATTCCGCGGAACAATTGCTTGAGCCAATTTCGGAAGATGGAGAACTTGTGCGCATTAATCTTCGTCCGTTTCGCGATGCACAATTATCGTTGCGTTCTCTTTCTCGCGCAGTGTATTTCACTGCGAAGGAATTGCAGCAAGATACATTGTTATTTCGCAAACAGTGGCGAAATGTTTTGCAGTTACGTGAAGACAAAAAGATTACGATTGATGACAGAGATTTGAACGTCATTAACGATGCATTTTTGAGCAAAGGATTTATTTTTCCTATGCATCACTCGTGGGAATACCAGCAGGCGAATAATCCATCGTATCGAGTTGTGAAGCGTTCGCTGTTCGAAAAGTTGTGTAAAAAAGTGCAATAATTTCCGCAATGCGAATTTCCCTTTTCATAGTTATTTCTTTGCTTGTCGTTGAACAATCTTTAGCGCAATTTTTTTCTTTTGGAAGAAATAAAGTGCAGTACACGGAATTTGATTGGCACGTTTTGAAGACGGAACATTTTGACGTGTACTATTATCCTGAAATGGAAGAACTCGCGCGTATCGGTGCGCAATACGCGGAAGAAAGTTATATTCATTTGATACAGAAATTTAATCACAATGTTTCGTTGCGAATTCCACTTGTCTTTTACAGTTCACACTTACATTTCGAACAAACGAATATCAGTTCAGGACTCATTCCCGAAGGCGTTGGTGGTTTTTTTGAATTTCTGAAAGGTCGAGTTGTCATTCCGTTTAATGGCTCGCTTGCGCAATTTCATCACGTGATTCGCCACGAATTAGTGCATGTGTTTATGCACAGCAAAGTCAATCGGATATTGCTTGACCATCGTATTGCCCAAGACCGTTTGCCACCGTTGTGGTTCACGGAAGGACTTGCGGAATATTGGTCAACATCGTGGGATATACAAGCGGAAATGTTGTTGCGCGATGCTACGATGAATAGTTATATAGTTCCATTATCTACAATGGACAAGATTTCGGGAACGTTTTTGATGTATAAAGAAGGTCAAGCAATATTGGAATTTTTAAGCAAGAATTATGGCGAAGAAAAAATTTTGTTGTTAATGGAAAACTTTTGGCGCTCCGCTTCTTTTCAAGAAGTGTTTCGCTATACCGTTGGAATGAATTACGAAGAATTTGATAACGCGTGGATGTATTCTTTAAAGAAAAAATATTTTCCTTTGCTCTCGAAGAATGATTTTGTGAATAATTCTTCTACGAAGTTAACGACAGAAGGATTCAATTCAAAACCTGTTTTTTTTCGAAGAGATAATGTGCGCGAAATTTATTTTGTAGGAAATTATAGCGGCTATACAGGAATCTATCGTATAGCACTTGATTCGGTGTTGTACGACAAAAACATCTTGCCCCGGAAACCCGAACTCATTATAGAAGGAGAAACATCGGAAGAGTATGAAGTTTTTCATTTTTTTCAAAGCAAAATAGATGTATCTGCGGACGGAACGCTTGTGTTTGTAACCAAAAAAGGAGAATCCGATGCGCTTCATCTTTTTGATGTACAGTCAAATACAATGATTGCGACGTATCAATTTGAAAATATTGTTCTCATTACCTCTCCGTCGTTTTCCTTTACATGCGATGAAATAGTTTTTTGCGCTGTGGATAAATCTGGATTCAGCGATGTGTATGTTTTCAATGTTCGTGATGAACAACTTCGAAAAATTACTGATGATATGTACGATGACCGCGACCCCGTATTTTCAAATGATGGAAATTATATTTTCTTTTCTAGCGACAGAACTACGTTCGGTTCAAAAGGATACTACAATATATTCTCTATTGATTTCAAGAGCGGAAGTATTGAATATGTAACACACGGAGAACATAATTTCAGTAGTCCTTCATTTTCTGACGATGGAAGTCAATTAAGTTTTGTTTCTGACATTGGCGGCGCGCGCAATATCTATACGATGAAAACAAGTCAATTTTCTGATTCATCCCGATACGAAATGTCTATAACGAAAATTACCAACTTTGTAACCGCTGCATTTGACCCAACGTTCACCGATAGTAATGAAATAATATTTTCTTCATTCGATAATTATCGTTTTCAATTGAATGCGCTTGCACTTTCTGAAATTCATGATTCATCAATGAAAGAAATGACGATGAACATTCTTCCTTCATCAACACATTGGATTTCTCAGACGTATCACGATGGAGCAGGAACAGAGTCAAAAAAATACCGCGGTGAATATGCGATTGATATTGCACAAAGTCAGGTATCAACGCAACCGTTTTTCGGAACTGTTGGCGGTGCGTTTGTTGGTTTGAGTGATATACTCGGAAACGATAGATATAATTTTCTCGTGTTCAATACTGCGCAAACTCGGAATGAAGTTCTCAATAGTTTTAACATTGTCATTTCGAAAACATCATTGGAAAAGCGCGCCAATTACCATTATGGAATATTTCGTTTTTCGGGACCACGTTATGATTTAACAGATCCGGATTTGTTTTTTTATGAACGCTTATTTGGAGGATTTTTTGATTTGAGTTATCCACTCTCGACATTTCAGCGTGTAGAGCTTTCGATGAGCGTTTTGAATTCCAGCAAAGGAATTTTTGAAAATATCAGTGAACGAAAAGCGTTGTTTATCTCAAATGGCGTCAGTTATGTTTTCGATAATTCTTTATGGGGACAAAGCGGACCGATTGATGGAACACGTTTTATGACAATTCTTGCGTACACCACAGATGTGCAGAATTCCAATGCTAATTATATTTCATTCAGTTTCGATTACAGAAAATATTTTCGACTTACACAACGTTCATCGTTCGCAATTCGTGCGTGGACATTCTTAAACGAAGGACAGGAAGCGCGGAGATTTTTTATGGGAGGAAGTTGGGATTTACGAGGTTATCGTCGTTGGTCTTTGCGCGGAACAAAACTGTGGCTGCTTTCTCAAGAACTTCGATTTCCGTTGGTTGATGAACTCACGCTGCGTTTTCCGATTGGCGGTGCATCATTTGCATTTCGCGGCGCTGTGTTTTTTGATGTTGGAAGTGTATGGGATAAAGAATACAAGCAAACATTTGGAAGTGTTGGCATCGGCGCTCGCTTAAATTTAGGAAATGTGGTTGTGCTTCGTTACGATATCGGAAAAAAACTGGAACCCAATCTTTCGAAATTTAGTAGCGGTTTATTCTATCAGTTTTTTTTCGGATGGGATTTTTAATGCTTCAGGAGTGTAGGTTTACTATTTTCGATTTGTTGAAGGAAATACTGCAATTCATTCGTTCAAACAAACGATTATGCATTATCCATTACTCAATATTCATTGCTTTCGGTTGCGGTGGAATTCGACTTCCACAAACGTTTTTTTCTTTTGACAAAGATGTAATCAGAGAAGAACTTGTTCCTCCGCTTGAAAAAATTTTTGAACATACGACTGTTGCAGGTTTTCCCAAAGACGCAGGAACGCTTGTGGATTCGTTTCTCTTTGTTGGAACGTTCAACGGCGAAATAAAAGTCTATAATATTGTCACGGGAAAATCGCACGGTTATATTGATGTTGGGACTTCCGTTGCAAGCGCACCCATCGTGGACAGCGAAAGAATATATGTAGCATTATCGAAAGATAAATATTCATTCGTATGTTACAACATTGCAGAAAGAAAAATAGAGTGGAAAAAAGAAATCGGCGAAATTGAAACGCAGCCGCTCTTGTTCAACAGTAGCATCTCTGTTATAAATTCAAACGGTGAATTATGTTCCTTCAGAAAAATTTCAGGAGAACTTCGTTGGAAATATAATGTTCCATCAAGAAAACGCGGAGATAGTTTTCATTCTCCTCTTGCAACCGATGGAGAAAATATTTATTTCGGTTGCGACGACGGTTTTGTGTATTCCGTACGAAATGAAGATGGAACACTTCGTTGGAAGTTGCCATTGGAAGGAAGTATTTTTTCGTCGCCGCGTATTGATGGAGATAAAATTTTCATTACGACGTTGAAAGGATTTGCATATTCCGTTCATAAAGAAAATGCCAACATACTTTGGAGCTATGATGTGCAATCTCCGCTCTATTCTTCTGCAAATGTGAACGAAACATTCGTATTCGTAACGACATTAGGCGGAACAGTTTATAGCCTGAATAAAGAGAGCGGTTCTGTTATTTGGAAATATGATGCGGGAGGAGGAATGAACGTTACTCCACATTTGAGAGGAGATATTTTATATGTCGGAACACTGACGAAATCACTGTTAGCAATTGAAGCGAATACAGGCAAACAGGTATGGAAATTTTCTCTGGAAGGAAGATTGAAAACAAATGTCATTTCGAATAATCATTTTTTAGTAGCATTTGTAGAAGATAGAACTGTTCTCGCATTTCGTTCGCAAGAAAAAGTTTTTGAAGAAACAAAATGAAGTTGCAATTCTTGTTTTTCTATTTTATTATTTCCGCTGCGCTGATGATGATAATTTCATCGCATACGTTTTCTCAAACAACAGAAATTACAACTGAGCCAAATGATCTTCATGTGTTTGTAAATTCTCAATTTGTCGGTCGTTCGCCTGTTCGACTGAATTTTGAAAAAGAGCCGCAAATACTTTCAATATATTCATCACGCATTCGGTCTTGGAATGCGTTGCCGGTAGTTGATACTGTGTGGAAAAGCGAAAAAGTTTTTTCTCGCCACTATACAATCAATAACCCACTTCCTATTTTTTCCAACGAAGTGGCCTTGTTGAGAAATGATAAACAACATTCGTCTGTTTCGATGTATCTCGTTGGCGCAGGAACAATATTATCGGGAAGTATATCAGCATATTTTAAACTTCGAGCGGATCATTTGCATCAACAATTTCTTGATGAATATTATGAAACAGGATTTCAAAACATTTCACTCCGAAATTCTGTCCGACGCAATGATATGATTGCATCCGTATCGTTGGTATTGACGGAAATCGGGTTTATGTATTTAGCATATTCTTTACTAAATTTTTAGCGCTTTTTTTTGCATAACATTGATTCACAATTCATTCTGGGTCTTTATGAGTAAGCATTTTTTTTCACGATATACTTTATCTCACATAGCGATTTTTCTTTGCATTACTTCTTTAGCATTTTCACAAAAAAAATACGAGCGAAAATCGGTAACGGCGATTGGCGCAGTATTTTTTAAAACAACTCCTGCGCCGGAAATTGTTTCCCTCATTAACAATCGTTTGGAATATCATCTTGAAGTTCCGCGTTTTGATTACAACGAACTTTCAAAAGATGCAACGCGCGAGTTTGTGGAGAAAGGAAACAAAACCGATTTGTCTCCGTCGAGTATTCAAAAAGTGTTGGAGGAAACAATTGTTCCGCAAATTGTTCAAGTGGTCAATGCTGTTTCTGAAGAACGCGCAAAAGGAAATCTCACCGAAGAACAACTTGCTGCCGCGGCTGTTAATAAAATGAAAGGAAGCGGATTAACTGCCGACGACGTTTTGAAAGTGATGAACTCTGCATATCTCTATTTGCCCGTTGTAACGGAATTGACAAGCGAGGAAAAAGAAGCGAAAATTAAAGGCTACGTTGCGTGGTATCGAATTTCACAAAAAGATGGAAAAGCAAAAGTGGATAAAGTGAATGAAGCAACCTCCATTCAAGAAGGAAATGGAAATGGTGACCCGGACCAATCGTACCGATTAAGAAATCGTTCAGTGAATGGAACGGAGTTTGCAAAAATTATTTCCGTGAATACGTGGGCGAAAAATCTTGCCGTTGCGATGAAAAATATTTCTGCATTCAAACTTGGCGGGGAAATAAAAAGCGTGGACGGAAAATTCGTTGAAACAAATCTTGGGACAAAAGAAGGACTTGGATTAGACGAAGGATATAACGTTCTTGAAGAGGAAGAAGATAACAATGGAAATATAAAAATTGTGAATGTCGGATTTGTTCGTGCGTCATTTATTGCAAACAATACACAAAAGGAAAACGAATATTCACGATTTCAAAAATACATCGGCTCGAATTTTGAACGCGGAATGTCTTTGCAAGAACGTCCGCGATTGGGAATTGATATAACAGTTCGACCAAAATATTTTACTGCAAACATTCCTCGTTATGCTACGCCGATAATAAACTATGATGCTTTCCTCGCAATATATCATAACTCTCTATTGAGTGAGTTGCAAATTTACTTTCCTACATTAACCACCAAACAAATTACTCCCAAAATTTTTGATGACATCGAAAACGGACACGGATTTATTTTGAAAAACGATGCAACATCAGGGATAGGCATTGACATTAATTTCAATTTGAACATAGCGAAACTCACGAAAGTATCGCAATTGTTTTTGAATGCAGATTTGGCTTTTGGTGTTCCTAACGCTGAAGTAGATGGAGATGCGTTGGTACAATCGAAAGCAGACCCAATTATTTATAGCGGTTATCTCGGTCCAATGAAAAAATTTTGGTTTGGGAGAATGAATTTTAATATCGCTGGTTCAGTCGGTATTGATGTATTCAGGTTGGAAAATTCCGATGCTCAATCCGGTGATTTCGAGAGAATGAGTTTTATTGCTCCTGGAATACAATTAACTGCAGGGTTGGAATATCTTATCAATCCCGATTTGACATTTAATTTCAATCTCGGTTACAAAGCAGCACTTTCGCCTATTGTTGCAGAAGTGAAATTCAAAGACGAAAAGACTATTGATATTTCGGATTTGCTTTCTTCGAACACATTCTTTTCCGGTTTTAAGAATTTGAATATGAGCGGCGTAAACATCTCCGTAGGAATTTCCTATGCGCTTCCATCACTTCCGATTGACCCGTTTGCGCAAATTTCT
>VGWC01000018.1 GCA_016873775.1 Ignavibacteria bacterium
AGAAAATTTTTCTCAACGAGATGAAATACGGATTTTTTCCAAAAGAGAGAACGAAACCGAAGAAGAATTTTGGCAACGAGTACGTAAAGAGAAACAACATCTTTCGCAACGATACGATTCAACGTTTAGCGAAATTTGATTCGCTTCGTACAAACACATTTCAATATTGTTTAACCGCTGATTCACGAACGCTCGATATTTTCAAAGAGTTAGAAAAGCGAAATATTGAACTGTTCAAACTTGCGAAGAAGAAAAAAATCAACGGAATATTTTCAAGTCCACCGTACGTTGGTTTGATTGATTATCACGAACAACACGCGTACGCTTACGATTTGTTCGGCTTTGATAGAAACGATGAATTAGAAATCGGCACAATGGAAAAAGGAAATGGACGAGAAGCGAGAAATTTATACGTAAGAGGAATTGAAGAAGTTTTGAAGAACTGTAAAAAGTTTTTGATAGAAGATTACAATATTTTTCTCGTTGCGAACGACAAACACAATTTGTATCCAACAATTGCAGAGCAAAGCGGAATGAAAATTGTCAATCAATTCAAACGACCAGTTTTAAATCGCACAGAAAAAGACAAAGGTGCGTATTCGGAAATAATATTTCAGATGAAGGAAAGATAAGAAACCTTAATAGCCATAAAGTAGCCCCAATTAACTAACCTTATCACCTTACATAAAATGAAGATAGAATACCGAAATTTATTCACACATTTTATTTTTACCACAAAGAATCGTTTTCCCATTATTCCAGAAGCGAGTCGTGAAAGAATTGAAAAATATATTACTGGAATCGTACATAAAAACGATTCGAGATTATATGCAATTTATGCTAATCCAGAACACATGCATTTTTTAGTTTCTCGTTCCCCGAAATTATCGGAAGAAAAATTAGCGACAATGGTTGCAGAAAGTTCTTCTGCGTTTATCATCAAAAACAAACTATGTACTGGAATGTTTGCGTGGCAAGAAACTGCTTCTGCTTTTTCCGTTTCTAAATCCGAAGTAGATAAAGTATGCAAGTATATTTTAAATCAGTCGGAACATCATCGAAAAGTAACGTTTGCAGAAGAGTACGTTGTATTTATGAAACACTACAAAGAAAAACTGCTCTTTAAAAAATAAGGTGATAAGGTTGGAGTCTTGCGTGAATTCGTTGCTATTAAGGTTTTAAATAAATTACATTGCAAAAGAATATGAAAGAAAAAATTCTATACTCAATTTCTTCCGAAGATGTGGAAAACGTTTCGGGAGAAATTGATATTCCATTTACAAAGAAGGATTTACATTTTATTGGAGAAAAAATAGGAGATTATTTGGGAAGCCAATGGTATGATGCAATAGAATTTGCTTGAATGGTTGGGAGTTTATTTTTTTCAACAACCAAAAGCGAAAATAAATACGTTAATAGCAATTCCTTACAATCCTTATGAACCGCAACCGTACAAACGATGGACAATGAAAGGAATGTTGGATTTAAAAAATGAAGTAATGGTAGCAGAAGAGTTTTGGAATTTTCTTAATGGAGAAGGAACTTACAACGATTTACTCGATTGCTTTGAACAAGCGGGAATTGAATTGCGACCAGAGATTGATACATATTTTTCTAAATTCAAATAACGAATAACAGATAACAAACACAATTATGCAACACAAACTCTTCACACTTCTCATTACAATAATTTCAATAATCCCAAGTGTATTGTTCTCTCAACAATTTGAAAAATACTTCACCGCAACAACAATGCGTGTGGATTATTTTCATACGGGAACGAAAGGACAAGAAACAATTTCGCTCGATAAAGTGTACGAAGAAAACGAATGGAGCGGAAGCAAAACCAATCTCGTTGACAATTTGAACTTGGGAGAATTTTTCGTGAAAGTGTTCGACGTGCAAACAAACGAACTCATTTTCTCACGCGGATTTTCTTCCGTGTTCAACGAATGGCAAACAACGGACGAAGCGCTCAATGGCGTGTGGAGAACGTTTCACGAAACAGTGCGATTTCCGTTTCCGAAAAATAAAGTGCAAGTTACGTTGTCGCGCAGAGACAAATTTATTGCGACAGGAGAAATGCAAACGTTCCGGGAAATTTTTTCGTGCGTAATTGACCCGAATAATTCCAATGAAATCAATAGGGAGAAACGCACGGCAAAATTTACATCGTTCGATGTTATGAATAATGGCAAACCTGAAAACAAAGTTGATATTCTTATTCTCGGCGATGGTTATGCGAAAAGTGATATGAAAAAATTCCACGATGACGCAAAACATTTTACTGATGTACTGTTTTCAACATCGCCATTCAAAGAACACAAAAAAGATTTAAATGTTCGTGCGATTGAAGTCGTTTCGGATGAATCGGGAATTGATAAACCCGGAAAAAATATCTGGAAGAATACAGCGCTCGGAACAAAATATGATTTCTTCGGTTCGGCGCGTTATGTTCTCACCGAAGAAAACCGAACGATGCGTGATATTGCAGGAAATGTTCCGTACGATTTCATCACGATTTTGATTAACGATGATAGATATGGCGGCGGCGGAATTTACAATCTCTACACAACTTGCTACACAAAAACCGACAAACCCGGAATGGAATGGCAAATGGATTATGTGTATGTTCACGAGTTCGGACATTCATTCGGCGGACTTGCTGACGAATATTATTCGTCGCAAGTTTCGTATAACGATTTTTATCCGAAAGGAATCGAGCCGTGGGAACCGAATATTACTGCGAACACGAATAAAGCAACATTGAAGTGGAAAAATTTTGTAACGAGCGAAACACCGATTCCAACGCCGTGGGAAAAGCAAGAATACGATAGTTTGGAAAAAGAGCGCGGAAAACTCGATCGGCTTGCGCCCGATTATTACGAAAAACGCAAACCGCTTTACGATAGAGGGCAAGAGATTTTGAAATCTTCGCGATACACAAAATCTGTCGGCGCGTTTGAAGGTGCGGGATATGTTTCAAAAGGAATTTTTCGTCCGCAGATTGATTGCAGAATGTTCACGCTGAGTTTGGGTAATTTCGATGCGGTATGTTCTGCGGCGATTGAACGCGTGATTGAGTTTTATACGAAGTGAAAAAAGTTCACGTTTTCGGAAAATGTATTGTGGACTTTCATAGAATAGTAGTGGTTTGCTAATCCGAAACTGCTTCGAGGTCGTCGGGTTTTTGAACATCCCACGCGGGAAATATTTTCAATAGAAGAGCAAGAACAAATAATGGAAGAATCAGCAGCACTAATGCAGTGAGTAATCCTTCAAGTCCGGTAATTTCCATTTTGTATGTTGTAAGTCCGCGAAAACTTTTGGAAAACATTTGTCCGCCGATAACAACGTTCCATCGTGTTGCAAATATTCCAAGTTGAATGAGAATTACGGAAACAAAGTATAAAAGTTTTCTGAGTTCGTCTTCCAATTTCAAAAGTTTTACGCTGACGATAATTCCGAGTGGGATGATCATTCCGAGTAAAACCTGAATAATGACAAGACTGATGAACAGTTTATTCATCACGAGTTCACCAAGAATTTTTATGGATTCTTCGCTTTCGTATAAACGATGAATAAAGTCGAGCATTTCCAACGAGAAATCCACAATAACGGCATAGAAAAGAAAGGATGCCATTTTATCGAGGCATTTCATATCAATGGCTTCGCCGCGCATCGGCGTAATGATCATATAGAGGAGAATCACTAAGGCGATACCGGAAACGATTGCGGAAAAGAGAAATACAATGGGGATCAAAACACTGCTCCACCAAGGATTCGCTTTAATCGAACCGAAAATAAATCCTACATATCCGTGTAAGAGAAAGGCAGAAGGAATTCCAATTATTGTAATGGCTTTCAATACTTTTTTATCGAACACGATTGAATCTTCACTTGTATCTTTTGAAAAGAGTGAAAGCATCTTGTGAATCCACTTCATAGGAAACGTTTCTTGCTGCGACCATACAATCAAATCGCGACGATACGTGAACCAGATTTCCAACAATAGCACTACCATCAAATACCACGCATAAACAAACCCGAACATCGCCATCGCTGAAGTGAAATTCGGAGAAAGAAATATTTCGTAGGAACGTTCGGGATGTCCGAGATGCAACAGTAACGGAAGCGGTGCAATTAAAAGAAACGCTAGTGCCGTAAGGAGCGAAAGTTTATACACTGATTGTACTTCTTTGACGTTAAATACTTTTACAAGAGATGCGAGAATAAATGCTCCCGCAACAAGTCCTGTAAGGTACGGATATACGACAATGAGAATTGACCAATGAACATCAATTTCGTTGGGATAGATGAATCCCGTTACGTGTTTCAAGAGTTCGTAGAGTCGTTCGTTCATTGGATTCATCGCACTTCTCCGTCAAGATTTGAGTACATTACTTTAGGTTCCGTGTTGAGTGATGGTTTCAACATAAATATTTTGTTCATCCGTTTAAATCGCGTGAGCGGACTTGCAGTGCTTTTTACATCGCCGAAGATTCTTGCTTGCGTTGGACATACTTCAACACACGCGGGCAACAATCCTTTCGTAATGCGATGATAACAGAACGTGCATTTATCCGCTGTTTGTTTTTCGGGATGAATATATCGCGCCCCGTACGGACACGCTTGTACACAATATCTGCATCCAATACAACGCTTATCGTCTATCAACACTACGCCATCGTCGGTTTTAAACGTTGCACCAACGGGACATACTTGCACACAGGGCGGATTATCACATTGATTGCAAAGTTTCGGAACAAAGAAACTACGCAAAATATCTTTTTCCGTCGGATCTTGGTCGCCGTTTTTCAAACTCACGTTTTGAACAATAGTTTCTCCATCTTTTTTGATGATATATCGTTCCACCCATGTGCGAAAGAAAAACGGTTCTTTCGGAACGCCATTTTCTTCTTTGCACGCTTCGACACACCGCGCACATCCGATACACTTATCAATTTGAATTCCCATTCCGTAATAATGGACTTTCGCATTATATGATTCTGGCGTTTTGGCTTTCGCTTGTTTAAACATTCCTCCCGCGAGGATTCCTGTAAACAAAAACGATGCGAATCGTTCAACAAAATTTCGTCTATTCATCGTTATTCAATCTCCGGTAAATGGGGATAATGACATTGCCAACAAAGATATTTTTCGCCGTGACTTGCGAAATCAACTTTCGGAACATCTTTCATTTCTTCGCCTTCGCCGTGACATTTTCCGCAGAAACTTCGTTCCGCAGGTATTGATGCTTTTACCATCCGCGGCGTTACTTTATGTTCGTTCGGAACTTCGTGACACGTTGTACATTCAAGAAGTACGTGCGCCGAAACTGCTTTTGTTCTTGCTATTTCTGCATGACACGCTTGACATTCCTGCGGAACTGATGGCGGTTTCGGGTCGTGAGGATTATGACAAAAAATACATGGTTTCTGTGGATTGTGAACAATGGGATTTATTTGTGGAAAACCCGTTGGTCGTGATGGATTGTACATATGACAATGCGTACAAAATTCTCTTTTTTTCTGCGCCACCGGCTTTATTTCCGTTGGATTTTCCGAATGTTCTTTTGCAGTTCCATGACACGTTTCGCACGAAAGATTTTTGTGGTATCCTTGTTTTTTTGTTTCACTTTGTTCGTGACACTCGACGCAAACTGCTGAACCTGCGTAACGCATCGGTTTTGCCGTTTCCCGTTCTATTGTTGCTTGAACGTGAATATCTTCGTCCGTAACGGAATCCGGAAGAAGAACTCGAATACCAATAAAACCGCCAATGAGTATTGCAAAAACGATAAGCAATCTCGATGCGGCTTCGGGGAATTTATGTTTCATTGATTCTCCCGAAGTATTGTTTGTGATGGTAATAATTCATTTCAATACTTGATGAAAAAACTTCTACTCAATTTATACGGGTTGTGAATGAACGATTTGTGATAAGCAAAAGGTGTACCATTTATCGTCGGTATGAGTTTGTAAAAAAAATCCCCTCATTAATTTTCAAAAACGTTACGTATTCAATACAACTTAATAAAAAATGCCATTCGTCAATAAGGAAAAATGGCAACGACAAACGTAAATGATAATTCGAGTACAAACTCTATGAGAAGTAATACTCCTTCGTTTTCAGTCGTGCAAACAGGCAAGTGAAATAATTTCAGATCTGAGAGGTGAAAAGTACATTTTACCGTTACTCTTCCGTATGATGACAATCGCTGCAATTCATTTCTTTCCACGCATCGCCGACATCAGTCGGATGCTGATAATCAATACCGCCTAACGAAATGCGCAATGTATCTTGTTCAAAATGCTGCGCAAGAATTGTATGACATTGATTGCAATCGCGCGAAAGCACTTTTCCATTTTCACTCACGTGCTTTCCATCGTGGCAACGAAAACATCCTTTATAGTAAAGATGACCGATATTGTTGCGGAAATTTTTCCAGTTCACTTTCATTTCCGGAAAATAATTTCTGCTGAAAATTTTTTGCACTTCAGAAATCATTTGCTCAATTTCCTTTTTCTTCGACGTAACAATATGCGGATAATTCGATTGATAATATTCATCAATTACAATTCGAATACTGTCAATGCCGATTTGCTGCGTTGTATAAGGATACTCCAATGCTTTTACTGAAATATTTTTTGCGTTCGGAAGTTTCGGACTAATCCATCCAAGCGACATTATATGATTCACCGAACGCGCCGGCGGGTGATAAATATGCGTCGGACGATTATGACAATCTATGCAATCCATTTTCCGCTGAAATGTTTTTGCAAGCGAATCGTCGCTTATTACTATTTCCGTACTTTTGTAAATCGTAACTTTTCCGTCGGGAGTTTTCGAGCGTATCCACGGAATAATTTCCCTTTCTTGGTCAAGCGTTGCATACGTTACTTCGTGCGAAATATTCATATGCCAATGAATCCCCGACGTCGGTCCCGCTTCAATATTTCCTCCGCCGATTTTCATCAATAAATTCAACGTCCATTTTGTATTCTGTTCATCGGAAAGAAAATACGTATTCTCGTGTTGTTTTTCGCTGTAAAAATGTTTAGGCCAATGACATTGTTCACATGTTTCCTGTGCTGGTCGTAAATTTTCAATCGGTGTCGGAATTGGTTTCGGAACATTATCGGAAAGCACTGCGTATACTTGATAAGTTCCCGAAAGTTTTGATTTCACAAACCACCCTGCGCCGGAACCGATATGACATTTTGCACAACCCACACGCGCGTGCGGAGAAAATTGGTACGCAGTAAATTCCGGCGACATTACTGAATGACACATTTCGCCGCAAAATTCATCCGAATCAGTGTACTCATACGCTTTAAAACTTCCGAATGCAGAAAATAATAAGAGAAGTATTGCTCCAAACGCAATAAACGTAAATGCAGTTCGGTGCCGCGGTTTATTGAAATCTATTTGTGGAAGATGCAAACCGTGCGGCATTCCTGTTCGCTCTCTCCGGTGCTCACGAAAAATTCCGTAAAAAATTAACAGCAAGCCAAATATCAAAACAGCGGGTAAAATCACAAACGCAAGTATTCCCATATACGGTTTTGGGTTTGCCGCCAACGATTCGAGCAGCAACAAAAACAAAATCAAACCGAAACTCACACTTGCAACCGCTGCTCCGATGAGTGTAGTAAGATTATAGAATGATGTGGGAAATATGCGTTTCACAGTTGTTGAAAAATTAATACGTAATGCTGGTAATCTCAATTATCTCTGCATCTTCGTCGTGTTCGTGAATGAACGCGAGAAAGTTGGGATTGAAATACTGCTGATGCACACGCTCATATTCTTCGAGCAACTCTCTGATTCGCTGTTCCGAAAGAACGCTCTTAAAAAAATTGAGATGCTCTGTATCATCATAAATTCTGTAGTAAAAAAAAGTTTTGTTGTTCATAATTGTGCGGTGAAAATAAAAAAAGTTGTTCTACTGTAAAATTTTATCCGCATGAAGAATATCGGAAAATGTTTCGCTCTTTATCGTTTCGGCATTCCTGCGCGCATTGGCTAACGAATTTAAGATGTAGCGGTTTGCGATAAAAATTTTCCTTGGCTCTTGTTCTGCTTCATCAAGCAACAAGTAGCCGATGTACACATACGAATACAATTCCACTAATTCCTTTGCCGCCACATCTTGAAAACTTGTGTCTTTTTTGTCGAGAATATATTTCAAACAATCGAGATATAACGCGCGGATTTCTTTTAAATACTGTACAAGACGCGATAATCCGCCATTGTATTCTTTCTTTTCTTTTTCTGAAAAAAAATCAGCAAGAATATCATTCAACACGTTTCCGCCGGCGGCAACTATCTGCATTTGCGACGTGCCTTCGTAAATATTCGTAATGCGCGCATCACGGGCAAGTCGTTCAATGTTGAATTCTTTCATATATCCCGTTCCGCCATGAATTTGCAAGGCATCGTACGTAATTTTATTTGCCGATTCTGTAAGAAGGTATTTTGTCATCGGAGTAAGCAAGTTGGCAATTTTCGTTGCATTTTTTAATTCCGCATATTCTTCTGCGAACGATTTTCCTTCTGCTTTTAATTTCTCAACGAACTCCTCAAGTTTTTCTTTTGTATCCACACATTGCGCGCTGCTGTAAAAAAGCGAGCGATTGCTTTCCAACATCACGCGCATATCAATTAACATATTTGCTACAACCGGAATATTGTAAATCGCTTTTCCAAACTGTTCACGCTCTTTGGCATACTTCAACGCTTCTTCATACGCCGCTTGCGCAATTCCCAACGCTTGCGCCGAAACTCCCATTCGCGCACGATACATTAAATCGAGAACATATTTTATCAAACCGAATTTTCTGCTTCCAACAAGTTGCGCCGGTGTATCATTGAATTGCAATTCACACGTCGGCGAACCGTGAATTCCCAATTTATTTTCGATACGACGAACTTTCACTGTGGTATCTCCATAACACGCAAACATACTCAAGCCGCGTCCATCTTTTGTTCCCGCTTCCGAGCGAGCAAGAACAAGCAGAACTTCTCCATTGCCATTCGTAATAAAACGTTTCACGCCGCGTAAGAACCATTTACCATTTTCGTTTTGATACGCTTGTAATTTCACTGCCTGTAAATCGGAACCAGCATCCGGTTCCGTTAATGCCATTGCTCCCGTATATTCCCCCGTTGAAAACTTTGGAAGAAACTCCCTTCGCTGGTCTTCGTCTCCGAATTTCCGAATGGTATCCGCAATATCCTGCAATCCAAAAATATTCATCAACGATGCATCGGCACGCGAAATCATTTCTACCGCCATCATATATATGGTAAAAGGAAAATTCAATCCGCCATACTTTCGCGGAATAATCATTCCCATCAGTTCCGCTTGCGAAAGTTGACGTAAATTTTCCTGCGTTCCACTTGCATACGAAACGTTTCCTTCGGAAAATGTTGCTCCTTCTTCATCAACGTTTGCAGAACGCTGCGCAATCGTATTTCCCGCCAAATCGCCAACAACTTCCAACACTTTACGATAATTTTCCATCGCATCTTCGTAATTGATAGGAGCGTAGTTGTAGTGTTTCGCTTGTTCGAAATTTTCTTCTGCAATTGCAACAATTTCTCTTATACTGAAATTATTGAAATGAAAAAGAATGTCGCTATTATCAAGAAAAAAATTGGGCATCGGTTATTACGTTTCTAATAAATCTTCAAGATTTGCATTGATGGCAAATGGAGACGTTATTTCAGTTTGCTTTTATACACTTCAATAAATTTCGGAATGATATCATTTGCGTCTCCGACTATTCCATAATGACTGATGTTAAATATCGGCGCATCGGCATCGGTATTAATTGCAATAATTTTTTTTGCTTCCTGCATCCCCGCACGATGCTGAATTGCTCCGGAAATACCAACGGCAATGTAGAGTTTCGGGCGAACGGTAACTCCCGTTTGTCCCACTTGTCGTTCGTGGGGAATAAATCCCGCATCAACAGCTGCGCGACTTCCTGCAACTTCTCCCCCAAGTGTATGCGCAAGTTCATAAATCCATTTGAAATTTTCTTTCGAACCAAGTCCGTAACCGCCGGAAACAATTATCGGCGCAGATTTTAAGTTCACTTTTGTTTCTTCGTGATGTTGTTCGATTATGGTTACCAGTTCATCAACCTCTTTCGCAACAAACGGAATTTCTGTAATCTTCTGGTGTTTCCTTTCTGCAACCGGATGCATTTCCATAACACCTTCGCGCACGGTTGCCATTTGTGTTGCCGTATCGGGAGTTATGATTGTTGCAATAATATTTCCGCCAAACGCAGGTCGAATTTGCAACAATAAATTTTTGTACGTTGTATTCAAATACTCGACGTCTTCAATTTTTAGTTCCGTGCAATCGGCAGTGAGTCCGCTTTTCGTATGCGAAGCAACACGCGGTGCAAGGTCGCGTCCAATAATCGTTGCGCCAAAAAGCACAATGCGCGGAACATATTTTTCTATCAATTCTTGCAACGTTCTGCTGTACGGAATAGTGCGATACTGTTTCAACGCAGAATGTTCAATCAGCAACGCTTCATCGGTGCCATAGAGAAAGGATTCTTCCGCAATGTTTCGCACGCTTTCTCCTAAGACAATTGCTTTAAGTTTTCCGTACGAAGCGTCCGCTAATTTTTTCCCTTTCGAAAGTAACTCAAAACTTACATCAACAGGTTTTCCGTTTCGCTGTTCAATAAATACCCAAACTTCGTTTGAAAAATTCATATCTGCCTATCCGAATATATGGTCTTCAAGTAATTCATCAACTAATTTCGCGATACCGATTTTTGTGTTTTCCACACGACGATGATTTCCGCTCCCGAGAACGACGGATTCCACTTTGTGAACTTTAGTCGGCGAACCTTTGATGCCGCAACGCTCAATATTCACGGGCAAATCATCTGTAGTGAGTGTTGGAATAAACAATGAGCGCAACGTAAATTCGAGAACGAGAGAATCAGTGTTCAGCAGCGAATTTCCTTCTGCAAGTTTTTCAAGTTCCGTCTGTGATTTTGCATTTTTGTACGCCATCACTCGTTTTGCAGAAAATGGTCTTGGTTCTGCGGCACCTTTAAGAACTGTCAACATAACCGGAAGTTGACATTCGAGAATTTCAAAACCTCCGTCAATTTTTCTTTTCACTTTCGCTTTCCTGTTTTCTATTTTCAGAATTTTTTCTGCATACGTTATTTGCGGAATGTTTAATTTCTCTGCTGTTTGCGGTCCAACTTGTGCAGTGTCGCCATCAATTGCTTGTCTTCCTGCAAATATAAAATCGAAGTTGCCGATTTTTTTTATTGCTTCGCTCAAAACATACGATGTTGCCAAGGTATCTGCGCCTGCAAATTTTCTATCGGTAATCAAATACACGGAATCTGCGCCCATCCATAAACATTCACGTAGAATATCGGAAGCGCGCGGAGGTCCCATCGTAATTGCGGTTACGTTTCCACCGTATTCATCTTTTACACGAAGCGCAATCTCTAACGCAACTTTATCTTCATAGTTAAAAATTGCCGGCAATTTTGCCCTATTAACCGTGCCGTCTTCTTTCATCACTTTGCCGGTAATGTTCGACGTATCGGGAACTTGTTTTACTAAAACAACGGAGTTATACATTGTAAAAAAGAGTGCGCTTTTTCTATCTGTACGCAAAAAGCATTGCGTAAATAATCCAAATAATAATGCTGAAACCAATCGTAACAGCGCACCATCCAAAGATGCGAATCGCTTTGATAACTATCGGAGGATACGGTTCGACAAGAAATTTTTCCAGTTCGCCGTTTGCAACAAGCGCTTCATATTCTTTTGGTTTATCGTGTTGAAATTCTTCTACAGAAACTCTTCCTGTGAACACAACAATATCCATCGGAAATTTTTCGGGACGAAGATGCGTGTTGAAAAAATGCACGGTGAAAATAAATCCCGTTGCAAGCAACGCTTCATCGCTATGAATAATTGTTGCAACATTTAAAAACCATCCGGGAAAAAATTGTGTAAAAAATTCCGGAAACCACAGCATCATACCCGTTGAGCCGATAATAAACACTCCCCAAAATACAGCGAAGTAATCGAACTTTTCCCAATACGTCCACCGTCCATATTTCGGTCGCTCTCCCATTCCCAAAAACCATTTGACAGAGCCGATACATTCTTGCAAATCATTTTTGGTTGGAAGCATAGTATTGGCACCGAATAACATTGCTTTCCATGTTTTGAAATCGTGTTTTTTCCGTTCAAACAAATCAACGATATGCACAACAAAAATAATTATCATCAATATTGCCGCCGCGCGATGAATAACTCCGGCAGATTCAAATCCTCCGAAGAGATGCGATAAAATCACCGCCCATTGTGTGTACGAAAATTTGAGCGTTAATCCCGTCAACGCAAGACTGAGAAAACTTACAATCATCGCAATATGCAACATCCGATTTAAACGCGAAAAACGTTGATATTGTTTTGCGTTCTCTTCAATGTGCATGTGTTTCTGATGTTTTCGCATTTGCAACGCACGCGGCAACCACATTATCGTATGCAATCCGCCAAGGATAAACACGGAAACCAGCAACGTCGTCATACCCCAAAACACCCAAAAGAGATAGGGATATTTTCCCGGGTCGTGATGTGTTGCATGCGTAAGATACCCGGCAAATTGACGCGTTGCACCTTCGTGACATTTTTGACACGTTGCAACAACATTTTCTCTGCTCAAATGTGAACGCACATCAGAAACAGGAAGAATATCGTGCGCACCGTGGCAATCGTAGCATTTTGCAGTTTTTCCATAACCAAGTTGCGAAACTTTTCCGTGATATGTATCGAAATAGGTTTCCGCAATTTTTTCATGACATCGTCCGCAAGTATTCATTGTCATCAAACGAAATCCTTCTTGGTCTGTTCTGCGAATCGTATGCGCCGTATGACAATCGTTGCATACGGGAAGTTCCTTTTCAGTTTTTGTTACATCGGGCGAATGTACGCTTTGAGCAAATTGTTCTTCAATTCCATAATGACACGTTCCGCACGTTTGCGCAACATTTTTTTGGTGAATACTTGATTGCGGATTGGTATGCGGAAGTTCGCGATGCGCTGTATGACAATCGGCACACGTTGCCGTTACCGTTAATCCGCTTTTCAATAATCCTTTTCCGTGAATGCTTTCTTGGTAATGTTCAATTATTTTTTGTTCGGAACCCTCATAACTCATTGCGGCTTTTTGACCTTCGCGATGGCAACGAGCGCACAATGCTGGAATATTCGTCGGAAAAATCGGCGACGTTTTTTGATTTCTCCCTAATACGTTGTGAGTTCCATGACATTCTTTACACGTCGGCGCATTCATATCATTCTTCGCACGCAGTTGTCCATGCGTACTTTGTTTGTACTCATCTCCTACGGCAGTATGACACGACGAACATTCAACTTTTTTCGTAATCGTTTCGCACGGGCGATGTTTCGATGCAATTACTTCCGAATGACATTGACTGCACGAAATATTTTTGTGCATTGATTGAACAAATTCATCGGAATTGATATGTAACGAACGATTATCTTTCGAAGATACAATATTCGGCTGCGCATGACATTTCAAACAATCAATGTTCGACATTCCCAAATCGTAGAAAACTTTTCTCGCTTTATGCGGCTGATGACAATCCACACACGCGGGAAGCACGTGCGATTCCTTTTCCCACAATTCTCCTTGGATAATTTTTCGATGAACGGTTTCAATTTCAGTATGACATTGTGTGCAAGTCGCTGCAATATTTTTTCTTGAAATGGAAGAACGCGCATCCGTATGCGGTAATATCCGATGCGGAGTATGACACGATGCGCACGTTGCGGCAACAACAAGTCCTTTCTTTAACAAACCTTCGGCATGCATACTTTCGGAATAATTTTCTAAGATACGCTCCTGCGGAATATCGTGTTGCAACGAAACTTTCGAACCTTCGTGATGACATTTTCCGCACACAAAGGGAATACGAATCGGTGAAACTTTGGATTGTGGATTTTTTATCGGAACAATATCATGCGAACCGTGACAATCGGTGCAACGCGGTGCAAGAGGGTCGCCGCGTGCTTCTGCTTTTCCGTGCATACATTCATTATACAACGACTGTTCCGCATCGTGACACGTTCCACATTGTGCGGGCTTCAACGCTTCGTCGTGAGGAATTTCTTTTCCTTCCAAATCCGTATGACACGTAACGCATTGCACTTCTGCGTGAACGGAAGAAGAAAGTTTTTTTTCGTCCACAAATACGGAAATCGTTTTCCCTTTCCGTATTCCTTTCAGTGTTCTATCTTCGTGACACGAATAACACTCGGAGTTTTCCTGAGCAACAGAAAATGTTGCAAAGAAAAAAATGAAAAAGAGTATTTTCTCGAACAATGTATGCAATATCTGTTCTCGAAAAATCATTTCGATTCTTTCATTTTTTCAAGTTCCAATGGATGTTCTTCTTGCATTTCAGATTCGGAAATTGTGCCTTTCCACCACGCAACATTCATCGGATACACATCGGGATTGAAAATGATAAAATAAAAATGCCACACAATAATAGCGAGTGTTGCAAGCCACGCTTCATAAAAATGAATGGTGCGCGAAATATCGTATCCAAGTTTTGTAATGATGCCGATGAACGTATTATCGAACCACATCACTACTCCGGTAACTGCCATAACAATTGTTCCCCACACAAGCGCCCAATATTCGCTTTTCTCAATATAACTGAATCTTCCGAATTGCGGTTTAGTTGGGGAAATTCCACAGTTGAATTTCATCACCGCAATTGCATCCAATACATCCTGAATATTCGGAACTAAATCGGCAATGAGTTTTCTCCCTTTTATAGTGAACGAAACATATCCGATATGCCAAACACTTGCCGTAACCATTACGACGGCAGAAATCCTGTGAATGAAACTTCTCCAGTCAAAAATATCTGCGCTCAAATCTCGAATAGATTGTACCCACCACGCATCAGGATAACGCAGCATAAATCCCGTTATGACGAGGAGAATAAAACTTAGTGCGAGTGAACCGTGTTGCAATCGCTCATTCAACGTCATTCGAACATAAAGAGCATGACCGACGTGTTCTTCAATGATTTGACCTCTGCGAATAAGGAATTTTCGTTTGGATTTTTTGAGAAAATCTGTACCATTATGAACAAACATTCCGCCGACAACAGTTACAATCATTATAATATAAATAGTTGCAATCCAGTAGAGAATCGGCTCTTCATCTGTTGTTGCCACAATATGAATTGCTCCCATTCCGAAGCGTTCATTGGCGCCGCTATGACACTTTCCGCACGTTGCTGCAATATTTTTTTTATGAATTGTCGAAGTAGAATCACTTGATGATTTGATATTGTGAACACCGTGACAACTTGCACAATTTGCAACTTCCGCTTGTCCTCCGCGTATTGCAAGCCCGTGATAACTATCGGAAAATGTTTTGAATCGGTCGCTTTCAATTCCATACTTCTGAGAAAGTTTCAGCGACGAATGACACGGCGAACAAACTTGTCCCGAAATATTTAATGGCGCAACGGGAGAACGCGGGTCGTTATGCGAAAGGATATTATGTTCTCCGTGACATTGCGTGCAAGAAGGCGATTCGTTGACTCCCTTTGCAAGCGCAATTCCGTGAACGCTTTGATTAAATTCTTCCGCAATTCCGCGATGACATTGACCGCAAGTTTGCGGAATATTTTTTTTATTCACGAAAGAAGTCGGCTCAATCGCTTTTTTCATTTCGTGACTTCCGTGACAATTGATACAACTTGCAACGTTTTTATTTCCGTGTTGTAGCGCAATTCCGTGAACGCTTTTATCGTACGAAGAAATAAATCCGGCAGTTGGAGATGTTCTTGTTCGCACATCAGGATTATCGAGATGACACGACAAACAGAGTTTTTCCTGTGAAATTTTTACTGCAAACGAATCGTGTTGTTCGTCAACCGATGCAATACCGTTGCGATGACACGAAATACAATTCGGCGCGCCTTGAACATTTTTTTCGAATGCCATTCCGTGCGACGAAACTGCAAACTTTTCCGTTACATTGCTATGACATTCGCCGCACGATTCGACAAGTTTTTCTCGAGAAAATTTTGAACCGGAAACTTTGGGCGAGACAACATCGTGCGTCCCGTGACAATCTTTGCACAAAATATCGGAAGTTTCTTTGTTACGAATCGCTCGCACTAATTGAGGATGAAACGTATGTTTCGTTTCAACTCCGTTATGACACGTTAAACAATTTACCGGCAAAATTTTTTCTTTATGCGGAATATTATTCGGGTCAAATTTTGTATGACACGCTATGCAAACAAGTTTTTGATGAGAAGATTTGTTGAGGATATGTTCATCTACAAAGAGAGAATGCTGACTTCCGTTGCGTTCAGTTGTTAGTTCTTTGTCGCTATGGCACGTAAGACATTCCTCGCGAGTTTGTGAAAAAAGAAGCGCGTTGGAAGTAAGAACAATCCAAAAAAGGAAAACCACTCTCATATTTGTTTTTCTTTTCAAACAAAAAAAGGTTTTGAAAACAAAAAAATCATATTAGGTAGCATAACAGTGTTCACTTTGCAATAATTGTGTCAAATAATCCGATTTTGAAATTTGAATGGAATGAAAACTATAATACTATTCGCTTGCACAAAAACAAATTCAGAATATATATGAAGTCTTTACAAAAAGTATAGAGTGTGTCATTTCGAGGTGCGAAGCGACGAGAAATCTTCTAAAATCTTGCAAAATTTCAGAGTAGATTTCTCACTTCGTTTGAAATGGAAATTTACTTTTGAATTTCAGGAGCACAATTGTTCGTTCAAATTGTTCAATCTGTTTTCATCTTTGAGAACGGGAACTCAAATTGTAGAATAAACTTTTCTTAAAACTTTTTTGTTTCAATGCTGCTTCGTTCAAATGCTTCATAACTCAATTCATTTTTAAAGTAAACCTTACATCACTTTTTGTTGCGAATTTTTATAACTCGATGCAATGAAAAAACAGGAAATTGTATTTCACTTATTGATAAAAAAGATAATATGATTTACGCTGGTTGTTGAATATTATTCTTTGGCTTCGCTTTTTTATTTCCATCCCACGTTGAACATTCTCCTATCCTTTCGTATTTTATCGCCGCTTTTTTATAGCGAACGAATCTTCAAACCAACTAATTAAAATAATGAAACTCAAACTTCTCTCTCTCATTTTATTTTTATCAGCATTTTCATTTTCCCAACAGAAAGAAACTATTGACCGACTCTTTCGCTTTCCCGCAATTCACGGAAATCAAATTGTGTTTTCGTATGCAGGAGATTTGTACACGGTCGATACAAAAGGCGGCATTGCGCGAAAACTTACTAACGATGTCGGTTACGAAATGTTCGCGAAATTTTCTCCGGATGGAAAATGGCTTGCCTTTACAGGACAATACGACGGCAATACGGAAGTGTATTTGATGTCGAGCGATGGCGGAGTTCCAAAGCGGCTCACATACACAGCAACACTTGACCGTGACGATGTTTCCGATAGAATGGGACCCAATAATATTGTAATGACGTGGCGTGACGATAAAACAGTTGTTTATCGCTCACGAATGATTTCTTTCAATGATTGGAAAGGCCAGTTATTTTACGCAAGCACTGACGGAGGAAGCCCCGAACAACTTCCGCTTCCGCGCGGTGGTTGGTGTTCGTTTTCTCCTGACAAAAAGAAAATGGCATACAACAGAATTTTCCGCGAGTTCCGAACGTGGAAACGATATCGCGGCGGACAAGCAGATGAAATTTCAACTTATGATTTCAACACAAAAAAGACGGAAAAAATAACCGACAATAACGCGCAAGATTATATGCCGATGTGGACAAACGGAAATAAAATTTACTACAACTCCGACCGTGATGGAAGATTGAATTTATTTTGTTACGACGTTGCAACAGAGCAAACAAAGAAAGTTACCGACTTCAAATATTACGATGTGAAATTTCCTTCGCTTGGTGATAATGCGATCGTGTTTGAAAACGGCGGCTACATTTATCGTTTGGATTTAGCGACAGACAAATCGGAAAAAATTGCGATTACGATTGAAGAAGATTTTGCAAACGGAAGAAGCAAATTGATTGACGTTTCAAAGAGTACTACGAATTATGAGATTTCTCCCGATGGAAATCGTGCATTGTTTGGCGCGCGCGGCGATGTGTTCACCGTTCCAGTAAAATACGGCAACACGAGAAACCTTACACAAACTCCCGGTGTTCACGAGCGAAGTTCAAAATGGTCGCCTGATGGAAAATGGATTGCCTACATTTCCGACGCGAGCGGCGAAGACGAAATTTGGATTGAAGCACAAGATGGAAATTCCGAACCGAAACGCATTACAACAAACGGTGATAATTACAAATATCAAATCACGTGGTCGCCGGATAGCAAAAAAATTATGTGGGCAGATAGAAAACAGAAATTGTATTATGTTGATATCGAATCGAAAAATATTACCGAAGTTGCAAAAGCTGAAGCGTTTGAAATTTCCGATTACAATTGGTCGCCGGATAGCAAATGGATTACGTATGCAAAACCGGAAGTTGACGTACTCACAAAAATTTATTTGTATTCGCTCGATTCCAAAGAAACGATGGAAGCAACGGATGGTTGGTTTTCTTCATCGAATCCAACATTCAGCAGCGACGGAAAATATTTAATCTTCACGTCCGATAGAAGTTTCAATCCGATTTCGAGCAACACGGAATTCAACTATGCGTATTTCGATATGCAAAAAATTTATTTCCTAACATTATCGAAAGACACAAAATCACCGTTTGAACCGAAGAGCGATGAGGTGAAAATAAAATCCGATGAAACAAAGAAAGATGAAAAATCTGACGACAAAAAGAAGGATGAGAAAAAGGACGACAAGAAAAAAGTTGAAGTGAAAGTTGATGCGAATGGTTTGAAAGAACGCATTGCTGTTCTTCCAATTTCTGCGGCGAACTACGGAAACATTACTGCGCTCGAAGGAAAAGTATTTTACAATCGCAATGGAAGTAAAGATGAAAAAGCAAAATTATTTCTTTATGATTTAGAAAAACAAAAAGAAACCGAACTCGGCGATTTCGGTGGTTATGAAATTTCTGCCGATGGAAAGAAAATGCTTGTCAGTGCGGATGGTTCGTTTGCGATTATTGATTTGCCTTCTTCAAAAATTGAAATGAAAGACAAACTCAATCTTTCCGATATGAAAGTTACGCTCGATAAGCAAGCAGAATGGAATCAAATCTACAATGAATGTTGGCGGCAAATGCGTGATTTCTTTTTCGACCCGAATATGCACGGCGTTGATTGGAAACACTTTCGTGAGAATTATGCGCCGCTCGTAAAATCCGTGAACAACAGAATGGATTTAACGTACATCATCGGAGAAATGATTGGCGAAATTAATGCAGGACATACATACGTCGGTGGTGGTGAATACGCAAAACCGGAACGCATCAAAACCGGATTGCTTGGCGCTAAGTTGGAACGCGATGCTTCTTCGAAATATTATCGCATCAAGAAAATTTTCAAAGGACAAAACTGGGAAACGAATGTTCGTTCTCCGTTAACAGAAATCGGCGTGAAAGTGAACGAAGGCGATTTCATTATTGCAGTGAATGGAAAACAAACAAACGAGATGAATGACATTTATGCTTCGTTGGTGAACACTGTCGGAAAACAAGTTACGCTGAAAGTGAATTCAAAAGCAAGCGAAGAAGGTGCGCACGAAACGGTGGTTATTCCGATTGGCGATGAAAAAGGTTTGTATTATTACGATTGGGTAAGTACGAACATCGAGAAAGTTTCCAAAGCGACGAACGGAAAAGTCGGTTACATTCACATTCCCGATATGGGAACGAACGGATTGAATCAGTTTGTAAAATATTATTATCCGCAACTTACAAAGCAAGCATTGATAATTGACGATAGAGGAAATGGCGGAGGAAATGTTTCTGCGCAAATTACCGAGCGGCTCAAACGTGAACTTGCGATGATTGATATTGCGCGCAACACTGTTCCATCTGTGAATCCCGACGGAATGCAATATGGACCGAAAGTATGTTTGCTCGATGAATTTTCTGCAAGCGATGGAGATATTTTTCCTTATCGTTTCAAAAAATATAAATTAGGAAAACTGATTGGCAAACGCTCGTGGGGAGGAGTTGTGGGAATTCGAGGAACACTTCCATTACTCGATGGAGGATTTTTGAACAAGCCGGAATTTTCCCGCTACGATATCGACGGCAAAGAATGGATAATGGAAGGTTACGGCGTTGACCCCGATATTGTTGTAGATAATGACCCAGCGAATGAATTTGCAGGTGAAGATGAACAACTCAACGAAGCAATCAAAGTCATTCTCGAAGAATTGAAAACCAAACCGCACGAACTCGCGAAACCGCCAAAGTATCCGGATAAGAGTAAGTAGTTTTTTAGCCACGAATTGCACGAATTAACACAAAAATTCATTCGTGAAAATTTGTGTAATTCGTGGCAAAAATTGTTATCAAAATGAATCAGTACGATTTTTTAGACCGGAATAATATTATTCAACTCGGTATTGAACCTAATCGCATTGATATTCTAATGGAATTAGTAGGAGTCAATTTTGAGACTTGTTACAATTCAAAAATCGTAATCGAAGTTGATGGAATAAAAATCAACGTCATTGACAGAGATAATCTCATCAAAAACAAACACAGTGTTGGACGATTAAGCGATTTAGCCGACGCTGAACAATTGAAACTGAAACGAAAGAACTAATTCAAAAAAAGTTTGAACAATATGCAACTCGTGAAAGGCGATTCCCTACGGTTTCGCTTTTTTGTTTTTCCTTCGAGAGAAATTCAATAACTTTTTCCCGTTTTTTTTAGCCCACATAAAAAACTATGTTGATAAATGAGCAATTCGAAAGTTTCACAGCCACAAACAAAACGTGATTTTCTAAAATACATTTTAGGCGGCGGACTCTTTGCGTGGTTCGCATCCATAACGTATCCGATATTATCATATCTCAAACCGCCGAAGCAACGCGAAGTAGAAGTGAAAAGCGTGAAAGTCGGAAAACTCAGTGATATGGAAAAAGAAAGCGGGCAACTGATTCGATTCGGAAATAAACCGGTCATTGTTGTGCGAACGGCAAGCGGTGATGTTCACGCATTTAACGCAACGTGCACACATCTCGACTGCACCGTGCAATACAAAAAAGAATTCGGAGTTATTTGGTGCGCGTGCCATAACGGAAAATATGATTTGAACGGAAGAAATATCTCGGGACCTCCACCCAAACCATTGGAAGAATATCGTGTCGTCATTAAAAACGAAGAAATTTTTGTTTCAAAAAAAGTATGAAAACACTTCTGAAAAAAATATACTCGTGGATAGATGAGCGCGTTCACCTTGAAGACGTTATTCATTTTATGGGGAAAAAATATGTTCCCGTTCATAGTCATACTATATGGTACTATTTCGGCGGTGTTTCGTTGTTTCTCTTCATCATCCAAGTGTTCACCGGAATACTTCTTTTGTTGTATTATAAAAGCGGCGAAGAACTTGCATTTGAAAGCATTCAGTTCATAATGTCGAAAGTGCAATTCGGGTGGCTGATTCGTTCGGTTCATAGTTGGGCGGCAAATTTATTTATTCTTGCGGCGTTTATACATATGTTCAGCGTCTACTTCGGAAAAGCATATCGCAAACCGCGTGAAATAACGTGGCTTACAGGAATGTTGATGTTGTTTCTCGCTTTCGCATTTGGATTCAGCGGATATTTACTACCTTGGAACGAACTTGCATTCTTTGCAACGAAAGTAGGAACCGATATCGCAGGTGTTGTTCCCGTTGTTGGAAAATCCATCATGATTTTTCTACGCGGAGGAGAAGACGTAACAGGCGCAACACTGACACGACTTTTCGGATTTCATGTTGCAATTTTCCCTGGCATATTCACGGTGTTGCTCGCCATTCATTTGCTTCTTGTTCAGCGACAGGGAATGAGTGAACCACTGGAACATTCCGTAGAAAAAAACAACGAGCGAAAAACAATGCCATTCTTTCCGAATTTCATTCTGCGCGATTTATTGTTATGGCTTATCGTATTAAATATTCTTGCGATACTTGCGGTATTTTTTCCGTGGGAATTGGGAAAGAAAGCAGATGCGTTTGCTCCTGCGCCTGCAGGAATAAAACCAGAATGGTATTTTCTTTTTATGTTTCAAACGCTCAAATATATTCCCGCGCAAATTTGGTTTATTGATGGCGAAGTTCTGGGAATACTTCTCTTTGGAATTGCAGGATTGCTCTGGATGCTTGTTCCGTTTTGGGATAAAAAAAGTTCGCGCGGAGAACGAAACCGATTTGTTAATTATTTTGGGTTGTTTGCAGTGATATATATTATTGTTTTTACAATCATCGGATGGTTAGTATGAAGAAAAATTTGTTGAAAAAATTCTTGCCGTTTCTTGTTTGCGTTTCATTGGTTGCGGCGAAAGAAAAGGATAAATGTTTCGAATGTCATCAATCGTTAGGAGATAAACCATCGGAATTGTTTGCGCACGATGTTCATTTTCAAAACGGAATTTCGTGCGCCGGTTGTCACGGAGGAAACGCTCACGCGGAAGATATGGAACAAGCGATGAATACAAACGCGGGATTTCTTGGCGTTCCAAAAGGAGATGCAATTTCCGAAGCGTGCGCAAAATGTCATTCGAACGAAGTAATGGTTTCAAAATATCAATCGCAGTTGCCTCGCAATCAACTGGAAAAGTTGGAAAGTAGTGTTCACGGAAAAATCGCAACATCGGGAAAAGAACATATCGTACAATGTATAACGTGTCATAATTCGCATGGAATTGTTTCCGTAAAAAATTCTGCATCGCCCGTGTATCCGTTGAATGTTGTAAAAACGTGTACGCAATGCCACGCCGATGTAGCATATATGAAAACGTACAATCCTTCGCTTGCCGTTGACCAATTGGAAAAATATCGGACAAGTATTCACGGAGAAAAAAATGCAAAGGGCGATGCAAACGTTGCTGAATGTGCAAGTTGTCACGGAAGCCACGATATTCAGAATGCTAACGATGTTCGCTCGCGCGTGTACCCTACGAATTTACCGCAAACCTGCTCAACGTGTCACTCGAATGCAGAGTATATGAAAGAATATAATATTCCGACTAATCAGTTTTCGGAATTTGCGAAGAGTATTCACGGAGTTGCATTGTTGCAAAAAAAAGATTTTGGCGCGCCCGCGTGTAATGATTGTCACGGAAATCACGGAGCAACTCCGCCGGGAATTTCTTCTATTTCCAAAGTGTGCGGAAGTTGTCATGCATTGAACGCAGAATTGTTTTCCGAAAGTCCACACAAAAAAGCATACGATGAACGCAACTTTCCCGAATGTGAAACGTGTCACGGAAATCACGGTGTGGTAGATGCAACGGATAAACTTCTTGGCGTTAATGAAGGAGCAGTATGCATCAAATGTCATCAGCAAGATAAATTTCCGAAAGGATATGCAACGGCAAAAACATTTCGTTCACTCATTGATAGTTTGGAATACGTTTTGAGCGAAGCAATACGACTTGTGGAAGACGCAGAACAAAAAGGTATGGAAATTTCCGAAGCAAAGTTCAAACTTCGCGAAGCGCATCAGGCGCGAATGGAATCGCGTACGATGATTCATTCATTCAACGAAGAAAAATTTCTTGAGGTATCACAGCGAGGATTTGACGTTGCTGAATTTGTTCACAGTGAAGCCGCCACTGCGGTGGATGAATTTTATTATCGTCGCTGGGGATTGGGAATTTCGACATTTATTATTACGATTGTTGCTGTTTCGTTGTTTTTTTATATCCGCCGTATTGAAAAGCAACAACAAACTAACGAAACTTCGTTACCATAAAACCAATGTTTTTTTCATCACAATGGAGTTTGCTTGTTTCAAATAATGTGAACTCCATTTTTATTTTTTACAACAATATTTATTTATATGAACTTCGGTCAACTCACAATCTTCGTCGCGTTTTTTTCTTCACTTATCGCAACAATTCTTTTTTTCTTTGATGGCAAAAAAATGTTTGCGCCTCAAAGCAAAAAAAGAAATTCGTTGTTCTCTTCAACTATTGCCATTCGATTATTTTGGACAAACGTTGGAGCAGTCGTCGCCGCATCAGCAACGTTGCTGTATATTTTAGTATCTCATCAATTTCAATACGCATACGCGGTACAATATAGTTCGTTGTCGCAACCGTTTATCTATTTGATTTCTGCATTTTGGGCGGGACAAGAAGGAACTTTTCTTCTTTGGGCGCTCTTCGTGAGTTTAATGGGAATTGTTATTCTTCAAAAAGAAAACAGTGATAACTTTGCCTTGTCGGTTGTAAGCGGATTCCTCGCATTTCTCTATCTCATTATGCTCGTAAAAAGTCCGTTTGAAGTTTCAAGTGAAATACTTTCCGATGGAAAAGGAATGAATCCGTTGTTGCAAGACCCATGGATGGCAATACATCCTCCGATTTTGTTTCTTGGGTATGCGGCAACAATTTTTCCGTTTGCGTTTGCTATATCCGCTTTACTTAGAAAAAATTATGAACAGTGGAATTCGCTTGGTTTTTCGTGGACACTTTTTGCAACACTTGCACTTGGAGCAGGAATTATTATCGGCGGCTTTTGGGCGTACGAAGTGCTTGGTTGGGGAGGATATTGGGGATGGGATCCGGTCGAAAATTCGTCGCTTGTTCCATGGATGACGTTGCTTGCATTGGTACACGGTTTTGTTGTTCAGAAAGCAAAAAATTCCCTTGCGCGTACGAATATCTTTCTTGCCATCATTACGTTTATTCTTGTTTTATATGCAACGTTCCTTACGCGTAGCGGCGTACTTGCGGATTTTTCCGTTCATTCGTTTGTAGATTTGGGAATAAACAATTATTTGATTGGTGGAATGTTTGCAAGTATTCTTCTGGGAGTTGGATTATTTTTCAAACGGTTTCGGGAAATTCAGTCGCCGAAAATTGACACATCTAATTTCAATCGCGAAGTTGCATTGTTGTTGAGTATTGTCATTATTTGCGCGGGAGCATTATTCACGTTTGTCGGAATGTCGTCGCCGATATTAACAAAACTTGTCGGAAATGCATCGCAAGTGGAACCATCATTTTACAATAAAGTGAATTTTCCGGTTGCGCTTGTCATTGCGTTGCTTCTCGGATTAACACCGTTTCTTAGTTGGTCAGAAGAACGATTGCAGTTTTTGAAAAAATATTCGTTGCCGCTTATGCTTACTGCGCTTGCAACGGTTATCGCGTACGTTGCGGGAGTTACTTCTGCATTGTTATTATTGTTTGTTGCGCTTTCTGTTTTTGCATTGATAAGCAATGCTATAATTATGTTTCGTCAATATCGAAGTGGATGGATGAATTTAGGAGGACCAATTTCTCATATTGGTATAGCGCTGATGTTTCTTGGAATCATCGGTTCGGGAAATTATGATGAGAAAGTGCAATTTTCCTTACATGAAAATGAAACAAAAAGCGCATTAGGATTTCAATTTACTTTTAAGGGAATTTCGGAACAAAACTCGCTGAAACCAAAAGTGAATTTGGAAGTTTCGGACGGGAAAACAACGTTTCTTGCAACGCCCAAATTATATTTCAGCGAATACAATCAAGCGACGATGCGTGAACCGAGCATAAAAATATTTCCCTTGACGGATTTATACATTTCTCCGTTGGAACTTCAATCGCATAGCGCCGAACATTCGTATCCAACGTTTGAACTTGCGAAAGGCGATTCGTTGCAATTGGGAGGATATCTCATTAAATTCGTACGCTTTGAAACGGGGCAACATACGGAACCAGGAATGATGAATGTTGGTGCGCTCTTAAAAGTTCTATCGCAAGGGAAAGAGTATGAACTTATCCCGCGCATTTCGATAAACGAACGTGGAGAACAGAAATCTCTTCCAGCAGAATTACCGGCAATTCAGTTTCCAGCAAAAGGTGCTGCGCATCCTCAACTATCGCTTGAACGAATGAGTGTCGAGCAAAAAAAAGTTGTTCTCGGTTTACACGGTTTTGATGAACATCGTAATGCTGGAATAGAGCAAACGTTGTTTCTTGAAGTGAACACAAAACCGTTGATGATGGTTTTATGGACGGGCGTTGTTCTTCTTCTTGCGGGAACATTTATTGCGTGGAGAAGAAATGGAAAAGAAAAAGGAAGTTCGTGATGAAATATCTTGCATTTTTTTACTTGCTTGTTCTTTGTTGTTCTCCTGTTAGCATTTCGCAGGAAATAAAAACCGGCGGAACAATTTCCGGATACCTTTTCGGAGATTATTTTTACAAGGTAAAAGGAACTGCGGCGTTAACCGGAGTTTCCGTTTCACAGTATTCAGGTGCGAAAAAAACGGAGCAGGCGTTTCAATTGCGCAGAATGTATTTGTATTATGATTATATATTCAACGAAACGTTTTCTTCTCAAATACTTGTTGAAGGAAATGATAAAACTCTCATCGGCGGAAAAATGAGTGTGTTCGTCAAAACATCGTTTCTTGAATGGAAAAAATTGATTCCCGAAGGAAGTTTATACATCGGATTAGTGCCAACGCCGACGTGGAGTACTACGGAGAAAATTTGGAATTATCGTTCCATTGAAAAATCAATTATTGATTATCGAGGATTGGGCATTGGTTCCGATTTGGGGATTTCAGTAAAAGGAAAACTTGATGGTGAAGGAATGTTTCATTATGCAGTAATGTTTGGAAACGGAACGGGACAAAAGCCGGAAAACAATAAATACAAAAAGTATTATTTTTCTTTGAGCGCAAAACCGTTCAACGATTTTATTGTCGAAGGATATTTTGACTTTGAACCGAATGAGCATCAACTTCATAAAACGACGAGAAGAATATTTTGTGCGTATCAATCTTCCATTGCCTCCGCAGGATTAGAATTGGTACAACAAACGCAACGAAAATCAATTGCAGCCGGAGGCGATATAAAACCGTTCGGAATATCATTTTTTGCATGGGCGCCATTGCCAAAAACTGAACATTGCAATACGTTTTTTCGCTTTGATACGTATAATCCGAACACAGAAACAGATATTGCGGGATTCAACGAAACATTCGTTACACTCGGATTCGATTATATGCCGATTCCTAACGTTCATATAATGCCGAATATTTGGATAAATTCGTTTTCAGAAAAAAGTTCGGTAAACGCAAAAAAAGATTCAGATATTGTTGCACGATTGACTTTTTACTATGTGAATAAATAAAAAGCAAAGTTAAAACTTACTATATGATAATGAGATTTATTGCGTTAGAAGTAAAAATATTCTCAATGCTGTAAAGAAATTCGGCAGATATTTTTCACACGTGAAAAGAGCAGCAAACGCATAAAAATTTGACAAAAAGGTCAAATGAATAAAAAACAGTTTTTTTGAATAATTTCAAATTGAAGTGAAAAAAAACTGTTATTTTTTTTTTAAAAATAATATGGCACGAAAATTGTGTTAGTGAGGAACGTAGTTAATATCTCACAATAGAAAATTTTTATTACAATTTTCGGAGAATATTTTTATGAAGCAATTCGTTTTATTCATCATTGCAATATTTTTTTCTACAACAGCAGCGTATTCACAAAAAGCCGCAATTAAAGTAGAAGCAATCAATAACGGCGATTTGTCGCGTGTATCAATTTTGCTGTTAGGAATTAATAACGGAATAGAATTACCGAAAGAATTTGCCTTAAAGCAAAACTATCCGAATATTATGACGCCGGAAAATACGAAGTAACGTGGCTCGGAAAAGATGATATCGGATTACATGTTTCAAGCGGCGTGTATATTTACCGATTGGAATCAGGAACATTTTCTGTCTCGAAAAAGATGTTAATGATGAAATAAAATAATCTCTTCATCAAAAAAAACCCACGTTATTGAACGTGGGTTTTTTTGTTACATCTATGTTATTTAGCGTATTATACTTTTCAAAATCTTTATAGATAATGATTTCTTTCTTTAAGTAAAAAGCAATAACCAAAAGTGAAAAGTGATTTCTATACAACGAAATCGCTTTTTTGTTTTTCCAATTTCTTACTCAATTTCTTTCTATATTTCACACAAGAAATTTTCAACAACAATTCATCCAATCTTCAATCTCAAATTCTCTACGTTTCTGAAACTTATTCCTCTATGCACTACACAACCATTTCCGTTACGAAAGAACATTCCTACGCTATTATTCAATTTCAGCGCGCAGAAGTGTTAAACGCTCTCAATATCAAACTGATGCAGGAACTTGTTGATGCGCTTGAATTGCTCGACAAGGATGACGAAGTCCGCGCAATAATTCTCACGGGAAACGAGAAAGCATTTGCTGCGGGAGCAGATATAAAAGAAATGGCAGAAGCATCGGCGATGGAAATGTTGACTCGCGACCAATTTGCGCGATGGGATAAAATTCGAAAAGTGAAAAAACCCATCATCGCAGCAGTCAGCGGATTTGCACTTGGCGGCGGATGTGAACTTGTAATGGCGTGCGATATTATTATCGCAAGTGAATCGGCAAAGTTCGGACAACCGGAAATAAACATCGGAGTAATGCCGGGAGCAGGAGGAACGCAGCGATTAACACGAGCAGTAGGAAAAGCAAAAGCGATGGAAATCATTCTCACCGGAAAAATGTTTTCTGCAAACGAAGCGTTGCAGTGGGGACTCATCAATAAAGTTGTTCCCGCAGAATATTATTTGGAAGAAGCAAAAAACATTGCAAAAGAAATTGCAAGCAAGCCGCCAATCGCAGTTTGTCTTGCCAAAGAATCTATTTTGAAATCGTTCGATACGACGATGGAGGGAGGATTGGAATTTGAACGGAAGAATTTCTATTTGCTGTTTGCGAGCGATGACCAGAAAGAAGGAATGAACGCATTTGTTGAAAAACGAAAAGCGGAATGGAAAGGGAGATGATGTTGAAAAAGTTTTCCCAATGAAATTTTCATAACTTTTGCCGTAATTTTTTGCCGAATGTATCGGAGGTTCAACCAAAGTTTATTATGAAGAAATCAATATTATTCTTACTTCTTGTATCTTTCTCGCCTTCCTTTTCGCAAGTGGAACAGAAAATCTCACCTCTGTTGCAACAGAAACTTTCCATCGCAACAGAAGATGAACAACTGCTCGTATGGATATTTTTTACAGATAAAGGAATTGCAACGGAACGATATTTTGCGAACCCGATTGCTGTTGTAAGTGAAAAATCTCTTCAGCGTCGCGCAAAAGTTTTCCCCGTTTCTTCCCTTATTGATTACAGCGATTTGCCCGTGAATGAGCATTATATTTCTCCACTTCTGGAATTGGGTTTTCGTTTGAAACATACATCGAAGTGGTTTAATGGCATAAGCGGCTATGTTCAAAAATCATCTCTTGAACAATTTGCACAGTTTTCTTTCGTACAAAACATAGATGTTGTGTATACATTGAAAAAGAAATACAACGTTGAAGATAACGCAACACAAATTATTCCGAGTGACCATTTGCAAAAAAACGAACATACATATAATTATGGTTCATCGTTCACACAACTGAATCAAATCAATGTTCCCCCCGTTCACGATTTGGGAATAACGGGACAAGGAATAGTTATCTGCGTAATGGATGCAGGTTTCAATAATCTTCCGCACGAAGTTTTTGCGAATATGAATATCATTGCGAAATGGGATTTTGTGAATAATGACCCCGATGTTGGCGATGGAAACGATATGGGAAGCGGCTCGCACGGAACGCAAACACTTTCGACGATTGGCGGATTTAAAGAAGGAAAACTCCTTGGTCCAGCGTTTAGCGCAACGTACATTCTTGCAAAAACAGAAAATACCGACAGCGAAACTCCGATTGAAGAAGATAACTGGATTGCTGCTGCTGAATGGGCAGATAGTATCGGTGTTGATGTTACGTCCACTTCGCTTGGATATATTACATTTGATGCGCCGTATCCAAGTTACACGTGGCAAAGTATGAACGGAAATACTTGCAGAATAACAATCGGCGCAGATATGGCGGCGGCAAAAGGAATTGTCGTCGTGAATTCTGCTGGAAATGAAGGAGACGACGCAAACCATAACACGCTTGGTGCGCCTTCCGATGGCGATAGCGTTATTGCAGTTGGCGCCGTCGGTTCTTCCGGTTCGCGTTCGTCGTTCAGCAGTGTTGGTCCCACAGTTGACGGAAGAATCAAACCTGATGTGATGGCGATGGGTTCAAGTGTTGCTGTAGCAAGTCCATCGAATGTTTCGGGATATACAACGAGCAGCGGAACGTCATTCAGTTGTCCGCTTGCAGCGGGAGTTGCAGCGTTGATACTTTCTGCGAATCCTGTTCTTACGCCAATGCAAGTTCGTGAAGCAATGAGAAATACCGCATCGCGGTATAATAATCCCGATAAGTATTACGGATGGGGAATTTTGGATGCGTATGATGCGCTCAATTATTTTCGAATTCAGATTGCACATATTCCGTTAGCAGATACGGAAAATCCGAATCGCGAGCATAAAATTTCTGCAACATTTTCTTCTCATTTTCCGTTGAGTGAATCGCAATATGTTTTTTACTCTGTTAATTCTGCACCGCATTTTGATTCTGTGTTGATGATACCAACGGGAAATACAAATTCGTTTGAAGCAGTAATACCTATTTCAGAAAACAATGTTACCATTCGCTATTTTATACGCGCATCGCTTGCAACGCCCGTATATACGTATTTGCCCTTTAATGCGCCGGAAGGATATTTTCAGTTCTTTGTTGGAGAAGATACTATGCCTCCCGTTATTTCACATCGTCGCCTTGGAAATCAATCGCTTCTTACGTGGCCTCCTGTGATTACAGCAAACATTACTGATAACATTGGTGTAAAAAATGTTTCGGTTCAATGGAAACATAACGGCGTTCAACAGGAGGAATTTTTACTCGTGCGTTTCAACAATACCATAGAATTCCAATTAGAAATTCCTTTAGCCGATTCGTTGGTTTCCGTCGGCGATATTTTTTCGTACAGAATTATTGCAACAGATTCTGCAACGCAAACAAACACAACATTTTATCCCAACGCTTCAACGGAAATTTCTTTTACTGTTGTGAACTTCGCGAATTACACAACTACGTTTGATTTGACAAATGGCGAACTTACTTCAACAAACGATTGGCAATGGGGAACTCCACAACCTTTGCCTTCGCCGCATTCTTCGCCAAAAGTATGGGGAACAATTCTCAACGGTAATTACTCAACAGGTCCTTTACTTTCAACGTTGAACACACCTTCGCTTTACGTAACAGATGCAAATGCGACATTTTCGTTTTGGCATTGGTACATCATTGAAAATAGATACGACGGTGGTAACGTAAAAATTTCCGTCAATGGAAATCCGTTTGTACTCATCACACCTCTCGAAAATTACGACGACGGTGGTAACGTAAAAATTTCCGTCAATGGAAATCCGTTTGTACTCATCACACCTCTCGAAAATTACGACACAACACTTTCAACACAGTATCAAAATCCCATTGGAGGAGAGCGTGCATTCAGTGGAAATTCGGGAACGTGGAAAGTTGCAACATTTCATTTGAATGGCATTGTTAATGTTGGCGACAACGTTATTTTCTCGTTTCAATTTGGTGTTGATACATACGTTGAATATTCGGGATGGTATATTGATGACATTGTTTGTAACGGTTTAGGATGGATTCCGGTTTCCGTTTTGCAATCGCAAATGGAAATTCCGCAAACGATTTCGTTGTTGCAAAATTATCCCAATCCATTTAATCCGACGACAACGATTCGATTTGAAATTCCCGTAGGGGCAATTCATGAATTGCCCTTACAAACAACGTTGAAAATTTACAACATTCTTGGACGAGAAGTAGCAACACTTTTGAATAATGAAGAAATGGATGCAGGCAAACACGAAATTCAATTCGATGGAAGTAAATTTGCAAGCGGAGTGTATTTCTATCGGTTAAGTGTAATACAACGTGGAAAGTTGTATTCTATTGAAACGAAGAAAATGATTTTGTTGAAGTAAGGTGTGCGGATTTCTCGAATCCGCGAGTTCGTGAACGTAGAGCCAATTTGGGAAATGGTCTCTGCTTACGCATTCGTAAAAATGCGAGGGTGGCAAATATACCGAGGTAAGTTTTTCAGGTAAGAGGAAATAAGTTTTCCTTTTCAAGAAAATATTTCCTATTTTCAATCCGAAATTTTACTCTGAACTGCGTGGACGTTTTTTCACGTGGTTTTTTTCACGTGCAGTTATCTCTGAAATAAAACCTTTACCAAAGGTATCTGATTTTTCAAAAAATTACAATTCATTATCTATAATCGTTAAGGAACATTGTTATGAAGAATTTCAGCACTCTTCTTTTTACTCTACTCATATTGTTATTTTCAACAAACGCTAACGCGGGTTTTCCACGTACGGTTCTTTGTGAAGATTTTACCAGTACAACGTGTCCACCGTGCGCGCCCGCAAATCAATACTTTGATAACTGGTATGCAAATTACGGCGGACAAGACCAGGTTGCCGTTATCAAATACCACGTGTGGTGGCCCTCGCCTGGAAATGACCCGTATTATCTCGCGAACACCTCCGATGTGCAAACACGAAACACGTACTACGCAAACAATTACGCGCCGCATTTGTTTATTGACGGAAATGTTGATGGCGGTTCGTCGTACACTTCGTGGCCCGGTTTGATTGAGCCGCGATTTTTCAGTTTCAGTCCGTTTGAAATAAAACTTTCCGGAACATTCAACGCAACAAGCGGAACAGTAATTATCAAAGTTCGAAACGATGGGACAACAATCCCAAGCGGAACATTGGTGTTGCATACAGTCGTTATCGAAAATGGTTTGTTATACACTGGTCCCAACGGTGACCCGCGGCATGAACAAGTAATGCGAAAAATGTATCCGAATGCAAGCGGCGAAACATTTACTATTGCTTTAAACGATTCGCTTTCATTCACAAGAAATATTACGTGGAACTCGAATTGGGGGATGAACAATAGCGAAATAGTTGTCTTTGTACAGGTAAAAGAAACAAAAGCAGTGTTACAAGCCGCAAAACAACGCATTGACGAACTCGTTGTTGGTGTCAATGAACAAACGGTGCTACCACAAAAAGTTCTGCTTCACCAAAATTATCCGAACCCGTTCAATCCTTCGACACTCATTACTTATGATTTACCCGTTAGTTCGTTTGTTACGCTTCGCATCGTGAATATTCTTGGACAAGAAGTCGCAACAATAGTGAACGAGCAACAGGAAGCCGGAAATCACTCCCTCGTATTTGATGCAAGCGGGAAAAAATTTTCCAGCGGTGTGTATTTTTATCGTTTAACAACGGGAAACACAACACAAACTCGAAAATTTGTTTTGATGAAGTAAATTTTTGCAACGAGTTACAATTCAATCCCACGTATTTCACAATGCGTGGGATTTTTTTTCGACAGTTTTTTTTTCGGCGAATATGGAAAAGAAAATATTTTTAGAAATCCACACCCCAAGATTTTTTGTATATATTCTCGCCCAAAGAAAATAAAAAGAATGGCGATTAAAATAACAACTGAATTAAAGATGAAAGAAAACTCCGCAATAGCGGATATATCTTTGATGATGCTTGCAATATGTGATATAATATTCTCTTATCATTTTGTGAGTAAAGGAAACGTGTATTATGAAAACTACGATACGATGCGGCACAACACGACGTATTCGTCACTCTGAGCACAGTGCAACGAAGTCGAAAAGTGAAATATGAAATTCTATCCCTTCATTCTCATCACCGAAGAAATGCTCGATGAAGCGTTGCGGCTTGTTCCAACAACGCAAGTGAAACGCACGATTGCATCGAACATTGATACGCTCGCTGGGCATTTGGGAGAATTTGCTTTTGCGCAATTTTATTTCGGTGATTGGAAGAAAAATAATGTCGGAAAGAATAAAGGCAAAACCGATTTCCAAAATTTTGAGATAAAGACTTCCGCGTTTCCATTCAGTGAAAAATTGAATTTACTTGTCCGCGAAGATTACGCGATGAAACGCAAACCAAAATTTTATGTACAAATTATTCTCGATGTTGATTCACGAAATGCAAATACGATTTCGCCGAACACGAAAGCATACATTTGCGGTTTTGCTACTGCGGAAGATATTGATAACGCGCCGCTCAAAGATTTCGGAAGTAAACTTTCTGAACGCGGCGGATACAAGTGCAAATATATTTCCATCAAAAATTTGAAACCAATTGAAGAATTGAGAAGAGAACACGGATGACACCGATGAAACGGATTTACACGGATTGAATCAGCGAAAATCAGTTTCATCCGTGTCATCTGTGTTCAAAAAAAATTTATGCTCGAAAAAATTAAACAACTCGAACTCATCTCGCGAAAACATCTTGAACCAACCTCGCAACAACGCGATGAAATGACGAAGAAAATTCTTTCGTACTCGGAAAATTTTCTCGACAACATTTACGAACTTCCCGCGTACGTGATGGATGAGAAAAAAGGAATTGACATTTACAAGACACCTATTTCTGAAAACGGAATTTCGCTCGACGCAACGCTTGATGTTCTCAAAACCAATGTTGACACGCCCGGATTGAATCCTGCAAGCGGCGGACATCTCGGCTATATTCCCGGCGGTGGAATTTATTATTCCGCGCTTGGTGATTTTCTCGCCGATGTTACGAATCGTTATGCAGGAATTTTTTTTGGTTCTCCCGGTGCAGTGCGTTTGGAAAATTTACTTATTGATTGGATGGCAGAAGTTGTCGGATATCCAAAATCCACTGCGGGAAATTTAACATCAGGTGGAAGCATTGCAAATCTCATCGGCATTGTTACCGCGCGCGATGCGATGAATGTGAAATCGAAAGATGTAGAAAAATCCGTTATCTATCTTTCCGAACAAGTTCATCATTCTGTTGATAAAGCGATTCGCATTGCGGGATTGAATGAATGTGTGTGGCGTTACGTTCCTCTCGATGAACAATATCGGATGAAAAGCGATGAACTCGAAAAGCAAATTCTTGAAGACAAAAAAAACGGATTGAATCCATTTCTCGTTATCGCTTCTGCCGGAACAACAAACACGGGAACAGTTGACCCGTTGAAAATAATCGGCGACATCGCAGGCAAATATAAGTTGTGGTACCATATTGATGCGGCGTACGGTGGATTTTTTATTTTATGTGACGAAGGGAAAAAAGTTTTGCACGGAATGGAAATGTCTGATTCGCTTTCGATTGACCCGCACAAAGGTTTGTTTCTTCCGTACGGATTGGGAACAATTCTCGTGAAAGATAGAACGAAAATATTTGAATCGCATCACTATCTTCCGCCGTATTTGCAAGACACATTGAAAGCAAACGACGAACTTTCTCCCGCAGATTTATCGCCGGAACTTACCAAACATTTCCGCGGATTGCGTTTGTGGTTGCCGCTGAAATTTGTTGGCGTTGCTCCGTTTCGCGCGGCGATTGAAGAAAAACTTTTGCTTGCGCGGTACTTTTGGGAAACAATTCAAACGTTCGACGGATTTGAAGTGGGACCGTATCCCGATTTATCGGTCGTGATGTATCGCTATGTTCCGAAACGCGGCGATGCGAATGAATTCAACAAACGCCTTGTCCACGAAGTGCAAAAAGATGGAAGAGTTTTTATTTCTTCGACAATGATTGACGGAAAATTTGTTTTACGCGTTGCAATTTTGTGTTTCCGTACACATTTGCAAACAATTGATTTTGCATTGAAGATTTTAAAAGAGAAAGCGAAAGAGATTGAGAAAGAGTTTGAAATAAAAAAGTAACTCACAAATTTATTTGTGGGACTGGAAAGAATCATTATGTTTTACGAAACCGTTTCAACGGTTTCACAATCTGAGAAAAAAACAATGCCACATTCATTCACTAAACTTTGGGTTCATTGTGTCTTTTCGACGAAAGATAGAGAACCGCTCATTGAAGAATCGTTTGCAGAACAATTATTCGAGCATATAAAAGAGAATTTGGTTTCTGATGGCTGTATTGTTCGCTGTATCAATGGCGTTCAAGACCACGTTCACATTTTGTTTTTACAGAATGCGAAGAAAAGTATTTCAGAACTTGTAAAAAATCTCAAAGGAGAAAGTTCACATTGGGTAAATCAAAATAAATTTCTGAACAAAAAATTCGCTTGGCAAATTGGTTATGGTGCGTTTTCGATTAGTGAGTCAATGATTGAACAAGTAGAAAAATATATTCACAAGCAAAAAGAACATCACCGAAAGAAAACTTTTGCCGAAGAGTATGAAGGATTTTTGCAGCGTTATGGTTTTGAAGCCAAAAATGTTGAACAATAAACAAGCGGAAAAATCGTTGAAACGATTTTTCCTTGTAATATTTTTCTCTCCTCCCACAATTGAAATTGTGGGTTATACGTTCACAAAAACAAATTTAATTCTATGAACATTCTCGTACTTAACTGCGGCTCATCGTCTGTAAAATTTCAAATCATTGAAACGGATTTAGACTTGATTGATAAAAATTCCGACAAGCGTTTAGCAGGCGGAGTAATAGAACGCATCGGAAGTCAATCGCTCGTTACTTTTCAAGCGGAAGGAAAGCAAAAAGTAAAACAAGCAACACCGTTACGCGACCATCGTGCGGCAATTGATTTTATTCTGCGCTGGATAATTTCTCCTGAGTCAAAAATCGCAAACATCAATTCGCTCGCTGATATTCACGCCGTTGGTCATCGCGTTGTGCATGGTGCGGAAAAATTTACCAAATCCGTTCTCATAGACGAGAGCGTCATTGAAGGAATTGAAGATTGCATCGAACTTGCGCCGTTGCATAATCCCGCAAACGTAAAAGGAATTCGTGTCGCGCGTGAACTTCTCGGAGCAGGAATTCCTCAAGTCGCTGTGTTCGATACGGCGTTCCATTCCACGATGCCGGAAACAAGTTATCTCTACGCAATTCCGTATCAACTCTATCGCCGTTACAAAATTCGCCGCTACGGATTTCACGGAACGTCGCATCGGTATGTTGCATATCGCTATCGTCAATTGCTGAACATCAAGCGAGAGGAAACAAATATCATCACGATTCATCTCGGCAACGGATGTTCTGCTTGCGCAATTAAAAATGGAAACTCTGTTGATACATCAATGGGAATGACGCCGCTTGAAGGACTTGTAATGGGAACGCGAAGCGGCGATATAGACCCTTCAATTACGTATTTCATTCATCACAAAGAAGGATTATCGTTCGATGAGTTGGGCGTGATGTTCAACAAACAAAGCGGATTGCTCGGCGTTTCCGGTTTGACGAATGATATGCGTGAACTTATTGATGAAGAAACAGAACATCAGGATAGACGCGCGCGGCTTGCAATTGATATGTTTTGTTTGCGCGTGAAAAA
>VGWC01000019.1 GCA_016873775.1 Ignavibacteria bacterium
TGCGGCCACGGAGGCGGACCTTCTATCACCACGCGAACTTTTTCTTCGGGAATCGGACCAACGCCGTGTTCGATGCGCTCGGTAATTTCTTTCAATGCTTCGCGATAATAACTTGTGCAATCGGGAAGTCCGCGCAATACATAAATTGGCGCCATAAAAAATACTGCTTCGAAATATGAATCGAACGGAGACGGTCTGTGTTTTGCGCTGTGCAAAATTTTTACCCACAAGTCTTCCGCTTCGGCAGAATGTTTTGTCGCTTCAACAAGTTTATCGTAATCAAATTTGTTGCCGGTAATTTTTTCACAAATGGGAATCAACTCTTGCAACTGCTCGACGATGTATTGTCTATCGGTATCGGAAATTTCTCCATCGCGCAAATACGGAACATCGAGCATCACGAGCGGAACATCGTAAAAATGCGAAAGCGCTTCGAACCACTTGATGAACGTTGTGCAGCCGCAATATGTGCAGAGCAGCAAATCCGGTTTGGGAATTTCTGTTCCCGATGGACCGACATTTCCCGAGAGCATCATTCCAATGTCGTTTTTTACGTAGCCGCACACATCGGAAGAATACCCAACGTCTTCTGCTTTCAAAATCAAATCGCCGGAAGTTTTTCGCACACCGCATTGCAACGCATTCACTTCAGGAAACACGAGTTCGAAATCAAACACGCGCAAAAATTCTGCAACGTTTCCCGGCACGAATAAATACGCGACTTTTCTTCCAACGTTGTGCGCGTTTTGCAAACGTTCATACCAATCGGTCAAAAGTTGTTTTTGGTAATCTCTGCCGATGCCTTGAAATTTAAATTTTTCTTCTGTCATAAAATTTTATTTGCCACGAATTACACGAATGTTCACGAAAAGAATAACACGGATTCTACAAATGTTTCTACTTGCATTCTGACGGTTTCGAACACACCCATTTTTTCTTCATACTCAAACGTCATATATGCGATGTTTTGTTTTTCACATTCATCTTTCAACACAACGTAATCGAGCAATGCCGGTTCGCAAAATTTCGGTGCGCAGAAAATTACGCCGTCCACTTTTCCTTCGCGAATTTTATTCACGAATTGTTCTTTGCGCGGATTATTTCCATAATGCCGAACGGAAGAATACCTGCTGTTCTGAATGTAACTTTCTGCAAGCGAAAGCAATGGGTCGCCGTTGAGCGGAACTGCATTTTTAAACCAGCGCGTGTGCAATAACAAATCATCATCAATAATGTAACAACCGGCTTCTTCAATCACTTGCATCAATTCGAGCGGCGGTTGTTCGCAAAAACTTCCTTCGAGCATTACGCGCACAAAATCACGCGGCACACGATTGCGTTCATAAATTTGCGGAAGAATTTCTTCGAGAAGTTGCGTATGGTCTTCAACGGAAAGCAGCGTTCCCATTCGCAATAATATGTATGTTTCATACGTCGAAAGAAGATGCGGCGTTGTGTTTTTGATGTGATACAATTGCAAACACAATTCGCGATTGCGATTAAAAGCGGAAATACTTTTCAGTAAGTCTTCGTTTGAAATTTTCTTTCCGCAGAGTTGCTCTAAATTGTTCGCTAACTTTTGCAATTCCGCACGGTAATGTTTTGGCGCGCTCGTGGTATTCATATTTTGCGGAAAGTGAATATACTCCACGAGTTGTTCGGGAAAATTCGTTGACCAAATTCCCGAAAGATTTCTCGCAACATCGCATATCGAAGTGAAATACAACGCATCGAAATTTTTCAGTCGCTCCGTCAATCCCAATTCCAATGTTGAACGCGCAATTGAACACACAAACGATTGGATGCGCGAATCCGCGTGGTCAATTTCAATTTTTCCGCCTGCACCAAGAACACCAACAGGCAACATTCCCGCCGCGTGTGGTAATTCGTATGGCGTATAGACGGGAAACATTCCGACAACTTTTTGTTGCGGATGTTTTTCTTTCCACGATTTTACTGTCGGAAAAGAAACATCGTCAATGATAACGCGGTAGTGTTCTATTTTTTCTTCAAAGTTCATAACGTTTTAAAATTCCAAAAAGCAAATAACAAATTTCAAATAAACACGAAATACCAATTTCCCAAAATCTTTGTGTTTGAATTTTGTGAATTGAAATTTATTTGTGCTTTGTATTTTGTTATTTGGTGCTTACAAGTTCATTCATTTATTTTTCCAAACCGGATTTCGTTTTTCAAGAAATGCGGCAAGACCTTCATTTGCATCTTCCGTTTTCATCATTTCGTTCATATAAATTTCTTCAGCGTTGGAAATTGCCTGCATTGGCGGACGGGATAAACCGCTGTCAATCGCGCGTTTCGTCATTTCCAGAATCACTTTGCTTTGCGATGTAAACTTTGCGACAAATTCCTTCACCGCATTTTCAAATCCTTCAACGGGAAAAACTTTATTGATAAGCCCGATACGTTCCGCTTCCATTGCAGAAATATTTTCTCCGCTCATCAGGAATTCGAGAGCGCGTTGCCTTCCGAGCATTCGCGGAAACAACGCCGCAGCAATTGGTGGAAATACGCCGACTTTAATTTCCGGCTGTCCGAATTTTGCTTTCTCCGATGCAACAATCATATCGCAGAAGATGACGATTTCGCAACCACCGCCGAGCGCGGCTCCATCAACAACTGCAATGACGGGAATTTTAAATTTGTTGATGTTCTCGAACACACGATGAAACTCGCTCATCATCTCGTCAATTTTATCTGCTGTGTGGTCAGCAACGTCAACGCCGGCAGAAAATGCTTTTCCATTTGCTTTCAGTAACAATACTTTTGCATTCGGATGCGGAAGAAGTTCGCTCAATGCAGAATTCATTTCTTTCATCATCGCGATGTTCAGCACATTCAGCGGCGGACGATTTAAGACGAGCGAAACAACTTCGCCTTCGTCTATAATGGTAAAAAATTGGTAGTTCATTTTTTGTTTATTCACCGCAAATTACACTGATAATTTCACAAATCAATTCGCTTGTATTCGCGTTTTATCCGTGTCATTCGTGGTTAATTATCTTTAAAAGGTAAACATGTATTTTTCAAAATCGGTTTGACGAGTTTGATTTGTTCTTCTTCGCTTACGGTTCGGTTAAACCATTCAGCGCCGACTTTCGTTAAGCCGAGCATTACGTTTGCGCTGAGACGAATCGCTTCCATCGCCAAATCCACCAAATGCGTGCAACCGTCTGAATGCCCCAGCGCATCAATAAGTTGTTTCTGAATACCGCGTTCAATTTTCATTCCAATTACTTTCTTGATGTTCGAAAGCGTGAACTGGCAAATCCCATACGGCACTTTCGTCATTTGTGCGTTTGCATCGGAAATCATTTCGCTGTGCAAATCAATCGTCAATTCAACAACGATGTGATGATTCAAATCGAGCATTGACGCGCGAGTAATAATTTCGCTTTCATCCTTCCACGCGACTGCGACATTGATATTGCGTTCGTAAATTTGATTCATAGAAAATTAACCACAGATAACACGAATAGATGCACGAGTTTTCACTGATAAAATTTTCAATCTAAAATCTAAAATGTAAAATCATATATACTGTCCACCATCCACTTTTATCACTTCTCCCGTAATGTGTTTTGCTTTTTCGGAAACAAGAAACACAATCAGATTCGCAACGTCTTCCGGTTTTCCGAAACGACCAAGAATTATTTCCGAAAGCGATTGTTGTTTCACTTCGTCTGAAAGATTGCCCGTCAAATCCGTTTCAATCATTCCCGGCGCAACGGCATTCACGTTCACATTGTATTTGCCGAGTTCTTTCGCAACGACTTTTGTCAAGCCGATTACTCCCGCTTTCGATGCAGCGTAATTTGCAAGCCCGAATTTTCCCCGCATTCCATTGATTGAACTCACGCTCACAATCTTTCCAAATTTCTGCTCACGAAACATTGCACTCACCGCGTGCATATAATTGAACGTTCCTTTCAAATTAATGTCGAGAACGTCGTCCCATTGCTGCTCACTCATTTTCCACACAACACTGTCGCGCGAAATTCCGGCGTTGTTGACGAGAATGTGCAAACTTCCAAACTCTGCAATAACTTTGTGAACAACGTTCTGCGCTTCATCAAATTTTGAAACATCAGATTCAATCGCAAAACATTTTCGCCCGAGTTTTTTCACTTCGTCAACAACATCATTCGCTTCGCTGCTGTTATTACGAAATCCAAAATACGTGAACGCAACATTCGCTCCTTCCTGTGCAAGAGCAAGAACGGTTGCTTTCCCGATTCCTAGCGAACCACCGGTAACAAGAGCATAGTTGTTTTCGAGAATCATTTCTGTTTCGGTAACACTTCTTCAAACACGCTTTCATTCATCTCTTTTCCTTCGGCAGTCAATTGACGGAACTTGACGAAATCAATCACGTCTTTGCCCGTGAGTTTGCGTGAATTGAATGCAGTAAATCCGAGAAATCCTTCGAGCATTTGATTTGCCGCAAGCCAGTGACGATTTGCAAGTTTCGTTTGGTCCCAGAAAAATTTCTTCTTCGCACGAATGCCGTCAATGGATTTGATTAAACATCCGGGAAATAAGTTGGTGAATCGCCAAAGAATTTCATTCACCGATTTGTCGAGCAGAGAAAAATCAAGCGTTGCTTTTTCCAATTCTTCATTTGCTTTTTTTCGTGCATCGCCGGAAACAAATTCGCCATAGACAATTTCTCCGTCGTCAACATATTTCTCCGTTACCACAAGCGGATTGCGTTTGAATACATTTCCATCTTTGATAACCGGAACAACTTTACTAATAAGCGAGAGCCGTTTCATTTTATACGCGCTCCACACTTCGCACGAAACACAATTCCACATCGCATCTTCAATACTCAAATACGCGGGAAGAAAATCCGTTGAGCCGCCGTCGGGAGCAGAGCCGTGTTTGGGTCCCGCTTGTCCGAACACCGCCGTATCAGCAGAAACAGTGATGTCGCACGCCATTCCGATTTCCTGTCCGCCGGCAACACGCATTCCGTTCACGCGGCAAATTGTCGGCTTCTTGCAATTCAAAATCGCATCCACCATCGCATTAAACAAATCCATATACGCGCCGTATTCTGCGGGACGTTTTGCATAATACTCCGCATACTCTTTCGTGTTCCCGCCGGTGCAAAATGCTTTATCGCCGACAGCAGTGAATACCACCGCAACAACGCTGCGCTCCATTGATGCTTTGTGAAATCCGGCAATCACGCCTTTCACCATTTGCGTTGTGTAGGAATTGTATTGTTTCGGGTTGTTGAGTGTAACCCACGCGGAATGTAATCCTTCGACTACGTTTCCTTTCTCGTCGAGAATCGGACGCAATTCATACATTGTGCAAGGCGGCTCTGTTCCGAAGAATTCATCGCCCCACAAGTTGTGGTTTTTTATTTCGTTATCACGCGGCAGCCAGTTGAGACTCATAATGTTTTCTTTCGTGTTCGGGAATTTCTGTTTCAATAAATGCTTCAATTTCGTCATCAGTTAAAAGACGATTCGAATGTTTTGCATAATCAAAAATTTTCTTTGTCATATCGCCGTTCATATCGTAGCCGTGGTCGTGCAGCCAATACATCACGTTTGATTCGCCGCTCAACGGACCGATTTCAATTTTTTGTTTTCGTCCGACCATATTTGCAGGCACAGCAGAATACACCATATCGGAAAGCCACATTTCATTTGTCTTCAATGCTTTAATAACTGCAGCGGCGTGAACTCCCGTTGCAGTGCGAAATGCATCTGGACCAATTACAGGATAATTGAACGGAATCGGAACGCGGCACGATTCGGAAACAAGGCGGCAATATTCATTTAATTTGGAAAGGTCGTTATTGATGATGCCCCACATTTTTAAGTTCACAAGAAGTAAATCCATCGAAGCATTTCCGCAACGTTCTCCGATTCCCAATGCGCAACCGTGCACTCTATCCACACCAGCGCGAATTGCCGCGATTGTTGCTGCAAGTGCAAATCCGCGGTCGTTGTGTCCGTGCCAATCAATCTTCACATCTTCGCCGGTATTTTCAATAACATCTTTTACGAAGCGAACAATATTGGTCGCGCCGGTGCGTGTTGTATGACCAACCGTATCTGCAATAACAACGCGTGTTGCGCCACATTCGATTGCTGCCGTATAAAGTTTATCAATGTCGTCGGGATGCGCGCGTGTTGTATCTTCGGTAACATACATACTTGGCAAACCGTGCGCGACAACATACGAAACAGCATTCTCCGTGAGTTCGCGAACTTTGTCCACCGTCCATCCTTCCACATATTGCCGAATGGGACTTGAACCGACGAACGATGCAACTTCAATCGGTATTCCTGCTTTTTGTGAAATATCAATCACAGGGTCAATGTCGGCAATAACAGTTCGCGCCGCACAATTGGGATAGATTTTCATTTTGCATCGCGCGATTTCTTTTGCGAGTTCGAGCGTGTCGTTGTATGCTCGCGGACCAGCGCCGGGAAGTCCGATGTTTGCAGACTGAATTCCGAGTTCTTCTATCAAATGGAGAATGCGAATTTTCTGGTCAATTGATGGGTCAGTAACGGAAGGCGATTGAAGTCCGTCTCGCAATGTTTCGTCGTCGAATTCAATTTTCACAACGCCTTTCATATCCACGATTCCGCCTTTGTTCCAATCGTAAATGAGTTCTTGATGTTCTGTGTTCATAACTTTCTTTCTTTAGTTTAAAAAAACATTTCCTGCTAATTGCTGACTGCTGATTGCTGATTGCTTAATGCTAAACGCTTTTCCGCGATTCTTCTCTTCGCAAATTCCACCATCCCACCAACGTTTATTATTTCTTGAATCATCGCGGGAAACGGCGGAACAGCATACGTTTTATTCTTCGTAACGTTTTTGATTTCGCCGTGTGTTAAATCAACTTCAAGCGCGTCTCCATTCTCCGTTTCATCAACTGCTGTATCACATTCAAGAATCGGCAAACCGATATTGATGGAGTTGCGGTAAAAAATTCTTGCAAACGATTTTGCAACAACACACGACACTCCCGCGCCTTTAATCGCAATCGGTGCATTCTCGCGCGAACTTCCGCAGCCGAAATTTCTTCCTGCAACAATGATGTCGCCTTTCTGAACTTTCTTCACGAAGTTTTCATCGAGGTCCTCCAGCGCGTGCGGTGCGAGTTCTTTTTCTGTGAACGCTGTGCAGTATCGCGCGGGAATAATGACATCAGTATCAATGTTGTCGCCGTATTTGTGAACGTTGCCTTTTATCATAGGTGTTAGGTTTTAGGTATTAGGTTTTAGAATTTTCTTTTCTACTTTCTACTGGCTACTATCTACTAAAAATCATCTTCTCTTAAACTCTGCAAACTTTCCGCTCACCACTGCTTCCAATCCGCTTAACGCGTCGGGATGTTCGAAAATTTGTTGCAAGTAATGTTCGAGTTCAAATTCTGCAAGTGTATCGTTGTCAATTCCGTTTAAATAATTTTCAAATCCGCGTGAAATAAGTTCATTGGAAATCCACACAGCATTGGGAGAGTTTTGCACAACTCTGCGAACAACTCTTTCTGCAAACGTTTTCATTTCTCCCGTGTAATGCAACGGAAGATAACCACGCGCTTGCGCATACAAAGTCGGAATTAAATCTGCTTGCGAAAACAATTCTTTCACAATTTGCATTTCTCTTTGTTCTGTAAAGGAAAGTTGAGTCGGAAGTTGCTCAAATTCAAGTGAAGACAATTTCTCTTTCGAAATCATTTTGCCTTTGTTCTCAATAATTGCTTTGGCAATTACTTTTGCGGCATCATCTCGGTTTTGCTGCGGAACAATTGCATCAGCAAAACCAAGTTGTAAAATCATTTGCGGAGAAGAAGTTGCCATTCCACCGGCAAGAATAAAATACCGCGCAAATGCAAGCGCAGTTTCAACGTCATTTGTTTTTTTGTGAATGAGTTGCGCAAGTGAAAGTGTTCCGCGAAGTCCGGGATAAATGCCAAGCCGCGTTTCGGGAAGCGCATACGAAGTGCGATTCGTAATCAGCGTCATCGTGTTTTCATCGAGCGCAAACGCAGACGCAACTTCAACGCCGCCGCCAAACGCTTGTCCATCAACAATGGCAATTTTTGGTTTCGCCGTTCCCGTCATTATGTGAAAGATAACGTTCTGCCATTCGCGCGTATCGTTCACAATCGCTTTGTAATTTTTCGCTTTGATGTTTTCAATAAATCCGGGAATACTTGCGCCGGCAATGAACGTTTTAATCGGCGCAGTATCGAAAATTATGAGTTTGCATTTTGCATCTTTGTTCGCGGCGGTAAATTCACGTTTCAAATCTGCGAACACATCGTTGTTCATTGCATTTGCCGCGCGTGGATTGTTGAGCGTTATTCTCCGCACTGCGCCGTTCATTTCTTTTTCCGTAAATGCAAACGAACATTGAAACGCCGACAACTTTTTCTCGCTCATTATTTTTTTCAGCGAATTGCAGATAGGAAAATATTGTCCAAAACCTTTTGCAAATTCTTCACGCTTGCGCACAACGTCCGCAACTTTTTTCGCGCCAAGTTCTTTCATCAATGTGAACGGACCTTTGTTCCACAGAAATGCGTTCTGCGTCAGCAATTCCAAATCTTCAATCGTAATCAGTTTTGCATCAACACATTCTGTTGCAGTAAGAAAACCAATTGCAAGAAATCTGTTCGCAAGTTCTTCAACTGTTTTCGGATTGACGTTTGTCGTAAGTTGCTTTTTATCTTGAATCCATCGCACTTCCGATTTATCTTTCGCACGATTGAATTTATCAATCAAATCAATGTAGTTGTTTCGCGGCGCAAAGAAATTTCCATACACTTTATACAACGCATCTTTCGGATTCGTCGCATCGGAAAACGAATACATCGAAGCCAAACCCACAGGCAAACCGGTCGCGTCCATCAATTCGAGAAAACCAATGGGAATGTTGTATGCTTTTTTTCCGGCGGCTTCAATCGTAGAAATGTCGAAACCTTCTTCCAACATTCGTGTTGCTTCGAGTAACAGCGCAACAAAAATAATATCCGCAACGCCGCCTTTTCTGCTTCCCCGAATATGTGTAGGAATTTTTCCGCCGAGTTTCAAAAACTTTTTTGCAATCGCTTTGCTTTCTTCCGAAGCAGTATCCGTTCCCGCAAATTCTGCTGCGCGATTTTTGTGTGGCAAATAAAAATAATGCATCCACACAACTTTGTCAGGGCGGCGTGTTGCCTTTGCGAGAATGTTTGCGTTGAGCGAAGATGAGTTTGTTGCAAGCACAACATTTTTTTCGGTGAGCGAATCCAGAACAGCAAATATTTTTTCTTTGATGTCAATACGCTCTGTTGCCGCTTCAATCACAAGTTGCAGCGATTTTCCTTTGCACGCTTCTTCGTAATTCGTTGTTCCGATAATGCGGCTGCGGATTTCAGAAATATCTTTCGCGGAAAATATTTTTCCTTTCGCGCTGTCCAATTCTTTTTCAATCGAAGAAAATCCGCGCTGCAGCATTTCTTCCGAAACATCGAGCAAGCCAACGTTGAATCCGTTCTGTGCATAATTCTGCGCAAGACTCGCGCCCATCGTTCCCGCACCAACAATGAGTAGTTCTATGTTATTCCAAGTTGTATTCATCAAATCTGAAATCTTCAATCTAAAATCTAAAATGTAAAATCAAACATATCCTTCCACTACCAACGCTCCCCCTTGCCCGCCACCGATACACGCAGAAGCAAGTCCGAGTCCGCCGAGTTTCAAAAGAGAAATTGTCATTCGCGCGCCTGTTGCACCAAGCGGATGACCGAGTGCAATTGCTCCGCCGTTCACATTCACAATTGTTCTATCGAATTGCATTTCTTTTTCACACGCAAGATATTGTCCGCCAAATGCTTCGTTGATTTCGATGTGCTGCATTTGTTTTAGCGAAAGTCCAGCGCGTTGTAATGCTATGTTGCATGCAGGAACAGGACCAATGCCCATACAATGCGGGTCAACGCCGGCAACACCCCACGAAAGCAATTCGCCGATTGGTTCGATGCCGAGTTCTTTTGCTTTGCCGAATGTTGTCATCACGACTGCTGCTGCGCCGTCAACAATGCCGGAAGAATTTCCAGCTGTTTGCACGCCATCAGATTTTACTGCGGGAAGTTTTGCAAGTGATGCAAGTGTTGTTTCCGGTTTTATGTTTTCATCGTTGGCAATAATTTTTTCTTTTCTTCGCTCTTGAATTTTTACCGGCGTAATTTCTTTTGCAAGTCGTCCTTTTTCCATTCCATCTTTCGCTTTCATTTGTGAAGAAAGTGCAAACGCATCAACTTCCGCGCGTGTAATTCCATATCGCCGCACAAGATTTTCCGCAGTTCCCATCATATCGTTATTGATGAATGTATCATTCAATCCGTCTTTGAAAACAAATTGCGTTTTCGGTCCCGCCATAAATGGAAAGCCGAATGCCGCGCCATAAATGACAAGCGGTGATTGAGACGTGCTTTCATAACCGCCGGCAAGAACAATTTCCGCTTCACCGCTCAATAATTCTTTTGCGCCTTGCACAATCGCTTCTGCACCCGACCAGCAAATGCGATTCACCGTAAGCGCGATGGAGAAATTTGAAAGTCCGGCTTTGAGTGCAACGTGCCGCGCTCCGTAATGCGAATCAATACTTGTGTGCATTGCGTTTCCGAAAATTGCCGTGTCAATAAATTCAATGCGGTCGGCAAGTTGCGCTTGTTCAATTGCTGCGCGTGCGGCTATTGCTCCCAAATCAATCGGCGTAAAATCTTTCAAACTTCCACCGACTGTTCCAAATGGTGTGCGCGTTGCAGAAAGAAAAACTATTTTTTTGTTTTTGTCTTTTAAAATTGAATGCGCCGTGCGTTCAATCTTTTTCGGAAGTCGGAAAATTTCGTTGTCAGTTAAGTTTATCATTCACGTTGTTCCAGATTCGTTCGAGATAATTCAGCATTGCTCTTTTTTCATTTATGGAAAAATCACTCCAGATTTCTTCGTCTGTTTCTTTGGCGAGATGTTCTATTTCTTTGCAAAGCATTTTTCCGTTTTCCGTTAAATATACATTCACAACGCGTCTATCAATCGTATCGCGTTGTCGGCGCAAAAATCTATCGCGTTCCATTCTGTCAATAATTCCCGTCAGTGTTGGATTATCCAAATGCAAACGCTCGCCAAGTTCCGTGAGAGAAATTCCGTCTTCTTCAACCATTCGCATCAGCACGATATATTGCGTTGCAGTGATATTGTAATCAACAAGTTTTGCATCGAGCAATCGTTTCATTCCGCGTGCTGTTCTGTTGAGTAAGAAACCAAGACTGATGTCAAGATTCCATTCGTTCACATTACGAAACGAAATTTCTCGCAACTGCGAGTCTTCGACTTTTTCTTCTACTTCACTATTGATGAGCATACAAATTATTTGCGTACGAAGTATTACATCAAAAAAATTTTACACTAAACGCGGGTCAGTGATGTAACCTTTCAATGCAGATGAAGCCGCAACGACAGGACTGCACAAAAATACTTTACTTGAGATATGTCCGTTTCGTCCTTTGAAATTGCGGTTCGTCGTGTATAAGCCAATTTCATTCTCGCCAAGAATTCCCATATGCCCGCCGATGCACGGACCACACGTCGGCGGACTGATTGATGCGCCCGCGTGAATAAATGTGTTTAGAATTCCTTCGTCAATCATTTGCAAATAAATTTCTTGCGTTGCAGGAATAACGATGAGTCGAACATACGGAGCGATTTCTTTTGTCTTCAAAATATCTGCCGCCGCACGAAAATCTTCAATGCGTCCGTTCGTGCAAGAACCAATGACAACTTGGTCAACTTTTATTTTCTCCACTTCCGAAATCGGTTTTACGTTGCTTGGTAAATATGGATATGCAATTTGCGGTTCGAGATTCGATACATCAATTTCTATCACATCGAGAAATTCAGCATCGTCATCTGAAGTGTATGCAGAAATTTTTCGATTTGTTTTTCCTTCGAGAAAATCAAAAACTTTTTTATCCGCTTTCACGATTCCTGCTTTTGCACCGGCTTCAATTGCCATATTGCAAATCGTAAATCTATCGGCGAGCGACAAATTATCTATCACTTCGCCTTCAAATTCCAACGCGCAATACAACGCGCCTTCCACGCCAAGTTTTCCAATCGTGTGAAGAATAATATCTTTTCCACCAACGAACGGTTGCAATTTTCCTTTGTAAATAATTTTTATTGTTGGCGGAACTTTGAACCAATTTTCTCCGAGCGCCCAAGACGTTGCCATATCGGTTGAACCAACGCCAGTTGCAAAAGCACCCAGCGCGCCATACGTGCAGGTGTGTGAATCTGCGCCGATAATTAAATCGCCGGGAACGGCAAGTCCGCTATCGGGAACAATGCAATGGCAAATTCCCGAACGCCCGACTTCAAAATAATTTTGAATGTCATATTTGATTGCAAACTCGCGCATCGTTTTCGATAATCCTGCGGCTTGAATATCTTTTGCCGGAACAAAATGGTCGTTGACAAGCGCAATTTTTTTATTGTCGAAAACTTTCCCCGCGCCGATTTGCTCGAACACGCTCACGGAAAGCGGCACTGTTACGTCCGTTCCCATCACAAGGTCGAGATTAGCATACACGAGTTCTCCCGCTTTCACGGATTCTCTTCCGCTATGCGCGGCAAATATTTTTTCTGAAATTGTCATTCCCATTTTAGTAATTGGTAATTAGTCATTTGTAATTAGTAGAGAGTAGTTAGAAGTCAGTAGTTTATAATTCACGATGGCTTAAATGTTATCAAAATCTGAAATCGCATATCTCACATCTCAAATCATTCTCTTCAACGTTTCGCAAATAAAATCTCCGGTTTCTTTTGTGCCGAGATTTCCGCCGAGGTCCTGCGGAGTTTTGTTTTCTTTCACAGCAAGACGAACGGCGTTTTCGATGAGTTGATTTTCTTTTTTGAAACCGAGATGTTCAAGCATCAATCCGACAGTGAGAATCGCGCCGAAAGGATTGGCAACATTTTTTCCCGCATATTTTGGCGCAGAACCGTGCACCGGCTCGAACATACACACACCGTTGGGATTGATGTTTCCCGAAGCCGCCATTCCCAAACCGCCTTGCAATTGCGCACCAATATCCGTAACGATGTCGCCGAACATATTATTTGTAACAATCACTTGAAATTGCTCGGGACGTTTGAGCATCTGCATTGCAAGCGCATCAATAAACCAATGCTCTTTTTCAATTGCGGGATAATCGTTCCCCACTTCATTGAAAACGCGCTGCCACAAATCGCCTTCAAAACGCAGCGCATTATTTTTATCGCTCATCGTTACTTTCGTTTTGCCATTCTTCTTTGCATACTCAAACGCGAAACGAATGATGCGTTCCACTCCTTTATATGTGTTCACGCTTTCTTGAATTGCAATTTCATCTTTTGTTCCTTTTTTGAAAAGCCCGCCAACGCCCACGTATAAACCTTCTGTATTTTCGCGAAAGACGACAAAGTTCACGTCATCGCACGATTTGTTTTTCAACGGACAAAGTTTTTCGTCAAATAATTTTACAGGACGGAAATTGACGAACTGGTCAAGACCGAAACGCATTCCGAAAAGAATATCGCGAGCGTGCGCCATATCGGGAATGCGTGGGTCACCAAGCGCACCAAGAAAAATTGCGGAATAGTTATTTCGAAAATCTTCGAGTTGTTCTTTGGGAAGGGAAATTCCGGTGGAGAGATATTTGTCAGCGCCAAAATCGAAATGCACGAGTTCGAGTTTGAGCGAGCGGGCGGCGTTCAGTAATTCAAGAATGCGCACTGCTTCGCGCGTTACGTCAATTCCGATTCCATCGCCGGGAATGATGGCAATTTTGTTTAGGTTCATTATTTACTGCAAAATATAACTTGCAGAAACTAACAAGAATTATTCCAACAATTATAGTATGAAATTTTTTTTTGAATTATTTATTTTTTGAAAAAATCCATTATTCGTAGTCGAACATCAATGTTTTTCTTCTTAATTGTGAAATCCGCGATTTCAAATTTGAGATAGAACTGTCTATTTTAGTTTTTCGAATATCTTTATTAAACAACGTAGGTATTCTTCATTGCACATTTTTATACATTTCTTCAATCAGATGTTGATACTTTTCCTCAACAATTTTTCTGCGCACTTTCAGCGTAGGTGTGAGTTCTTCGTTTTCAACGGAAAGCGGTTTATCAAGAAGAACAAATTTTCGTACGCGTTCATAATTTGCCGTATCTTTTTGCAATCGCTGAATTTCGTGTAAATAAAACTCCCGTATTTCTTTCCTCGCAATGATGTCCGACGGAAGTTTATACGCGATGTTATATGCATTCACAATTTCTTTCAACATTTCAAAATCGGGAACGATGAGCGCAGAAAGAAACATTCTATCATCGCCGATTAACACTACTTGCTCAATGTATTTACTCAGGAGAAGTTGACTTTCTACTTGCTGCGGCGAAATTTTCTTTCCTCCCGAAGTAACAATAATATGTTTTTTTCTGTCAGTAATTTTTAAGAAGCCCCCTTCGTCAAATTTGCCAATATCTCCCGTGTGCAGAAATCCATGTTCATCAATGGCTCTTCGCGTTGCAAGTTCGTCATTCCAATACCCTTTCATAATGTTATCTCCTCTCGCAAGAATTTCGCCATCGTCAGCAATGGTTATTTCAACGCCAGGAATAGGAAAACCGACCGTTCCAAACTTGTATTGTTCAATGCGGTTAACAGAAAGAACAGGCGAACTTTCCGTCAATCCGTACCCTTCAAGAATTTGCAAACCGACTGCTTCAAAAAATTCACCAAGTTGTTTGGGAAGCGGACCTCCGCCGGAAACGAAAAATCGGATGTTGCCTCCGGTTTTCTCCTGTATTTTTTTTAAAACAAATTTATGTGCTAAATTATGTTTTGCTTTTAGAACCAATGAAACATCTCCCGATTTTTTTGCCTGCGCATATTGTTTTCCGATTTCCACACATCGGTAAAAAATTTTCTGTTTTCGTTTGGAAGAATCGGAAACCTGTTTTGCAATTCGATGATACACGCGTTCAAACATTCGTGGAACGGATGTCATAATTGTCGGATGAATTTCTTGCAAATTATCGCGAACGGTTTCGATGCTTTCTGCAAACGCAATCGTCGCACCGCAACTCATCGCCGTGTAATATCCCGCCATTCGTTCAAACGCATGACACAGCGGCAAATATGAAAGGAACACATCATTCGCGTTTATCGGTAACACTTCAACGCTCGCTTTGATGTTGGAAACAAGATTGTGATGCGTAAGCATTGCTCCTTTCGGCGTTCCCGTTGTTCCCGAAGTGTAAATAAGAGTCAGCAGTTGTTCGGGAAGAATATTTTTTACACATTCAGAATAAAATTGTGGTTGTCGTTCCAGATATTTTTCGCCCAAATGCACAACATTGATAAACGAAAAGATATTTTCTTCGGCTGGGAGTTCTTTGTCGGTAAGCACAATTATTTTTCTCAAGCAATTCATTTTTCCGAAAAACGGAAGTAACTTTTTCAATTGAAAATTGTTGGAAACAATTGCGTACGATACATCGGCATCGAGAAAAATTTCTTCGATTTGTTTTGAAGTAAGCGTAGGATACAACGGAACGGAAATTGCGCCAAGCACCGCGAACGACTGGTCGCAGATAATCCATTCGGGACGGTTTTCAGAAATAATTGCAACGCGGTCGTTTGCTTTTAGTCCTAACGCAGAAAAACCCGCAGCGGAAATTTCTACCATCTCACGCACTTCGGCAAACGTTAGCGCAATCCATTTCCCGTCCAGTTTATGTTGTAACAGCGGACGAGGAATGTTTTCGTACTTCGTTGTTACACCGTCAAACATTTCGGGAATCGTTGTAAAATTTGTTACGAGCGGCATTGTATCTTTTTTTTACGGAGCAAAAAGTAGAAAGAAAATTTGAAATGAAGAAACGAAATCGCATACCATAAACCGTACCAAGAATGTTCTTAACAAAAGATTTTTTCTGAAATATTGACTGTAATGTAGGAAAATAAAAAAGGTCAAGCAGAAGTGACTTGACCTTTAGAAAAAATTATTACCGATTTCTGATGACATTGTTCAAATCTTAAATCAATAATCTGTCATCTGTAATCCGTATTCTGCGCTCTATTTCATTACGACCATTTTCTTGAACTTGATGTCGAGTTTTTTCTTGTTAAAAAAATTTATTTTCCGTTTCTGAAAATTTAATCTAATTCTCTTGACAACAACACGAGAGAATTTTATATTTGCCCACAATTTTTTCTGCCAAAAAATTTGGCAGGCAATTACTGTTGAATTGCGCACGGCAAACAAAAGTAATTTCCGTGAAAGAAAAAAATCCAATCTCATTCACGGGCGATAATGTTCTCGAATATATTTTTCAGCGTATCAACATTTTTTTCGTACACGTACACATTTTTTTTCATTTTAAAAAAACAAAATTTTCAATGTCACATCAATCATCTCTTCGCCAAGACGATTCTTCATTATTCTTTTCACACTCGCTTCAAACACAACAAACGCCGACAACAACGCATCCCCTTACCTTTTCTCTCGACGAGCAACATTTCAACGTTCATCTTGAACACAATATTATGGTACGTGCGATGGATTCGGAAGATTTTTATACGGACAAAGATGGAACGCGAAACGAACTTGCAATTGATGTTTTGAAAAATAAATATCTCGCGCCAAACGAACAAGGTCCGATGCAAATGTGGCAGCGCATTGCCCGCGCGCTCGCTTCCGTTGAGCACGATAAGGAATTTTGGTACAACAAGTTTCTCGAAATTCTTTTCGATTACAAATTTATTCCCGGCGGTCGCGTAATGCACGGTGCCGGACGCGAAGACGCAAAACGCCGACCAACACTCTCCAATTGTTACGTTATTCCGATTGAAACCGATTCGCTCGAAGGAATTTATCGCGGACTTTCCGAAGCGGCGATGGTGTATAGAACCGGAGGCGGTGTTGGAACCGATTTATCTATTCTCCGTCCGAAAGGCGCATCGGTGAACGCAACGATTGACAAATCTCCCGGGGCAACTGCGTTTATGAATTTATTTTCCGAAAGCACGAACACGGTTTCGCAAGCAGGAAGACGAGGTGCATTGATGCTGACGATTCGTGTTGACCATCCCGATGTGGAAGAATTCATAACGATAAAAAATGACCCGTTGCGCCTGAAAGTTGCGCACGCAAATGTGAGTGTGTTGATTACGCACGAGTTTATGGACGCGCTGCTCAACGATAAAAATTTCGATTTGCGTTTTGGCGGGAAAGTGTACAAAACAGTGAAAGCAAAAGAGTTGTGGATGAAGATTATTCGCAATGCACACGCATCCGCCGAACCGGGAATTTTATTTTGGGATACGATGCGCGAATATCATAATGTTGAATACGCCGCGCCGCTTTCCTCAACCAATCCGTGCGGAGAACAACCGCTTGCCGCTTACACTGCATGCAATTTGGGAAACATCAACTTACTGAAATTTGTGAACGACGACGGCGAATTCAATTATGAAGAACTCGCCGAAGTTACGCACACCGCAACACGATTTATGGACAACGTGATTGATTATAATATGGATAATCACGCATTCGAGAAAATAAAAAAATCCGTTGCGAACGATAGACGCATCGGTTTGGGAATTACGGGACTTGCCGATGCGCTTTGTAAAATGCACATTCGTTACGATACACAAGATGCGCTTGACACAACGGAAAAAATTATGAGCGTGATTCGCAACGAAGCGTATAAAACTTCGATTGAACTCGCAAAAGAGCGCGGTGCATTTCCGCTGTTCAATTGGAATGGATATTCGCAAAGTAAATTCGTGCAGCATCTTCCGTATGAAATCCAAAGTGAAATTCAGAAACACGGAATTCGCAACGGCACTGTATTGACCGTTCCTCCCGTTGGTACTGGTTCAATTGTTGCGCAAACAAGTTCCGGCGTCGAACCGATTTTCTGCACAAGTTATGTTCGCCGCGTAAAAAATAATGACGGACAAACGTTCAACGAATACAAAGTGTATCATCCGCTCATCAAACAACTTTTCAACAACGATGAACATTTGCCCGAGTATGTTGTAACTGCGCACGACATTGACCCGTTCTTCCGCGTGAAAATGCAAGGCGTGATTCAAAAATATATTGACAGCAGTATTTCTTCCACTGTAAATTTAGCGGAAGAAACAAGCGTGGAAACCATTGCGGATATTTATATTCAAGCATACAAAGCGGGACTCAAAGGAATTACTGTGTACCGAGAAGGAAGCAGACAAGGAATTTTGATTACGGATGAGTATGCAAAAAAATTAGCAGAGCAAACGCAAGTGGAGGGAGTAACGCTTTCCGAACCATCGAATCGCAAACCGCGACGACGACCGAGGCAAACATTTGGCATCACCGAGCGCGTGAATACCGGCGAAGGATATTTATATGTTACGATTAACAGCGACGAAAACGGTTTGTGCGAAGTGTTCACGACTATTGGCAAAGCCGGAGGAAATGCCGCGGCGCAATCCGAAGCAATTAGCCGATTGATTTCGCTTGCGTTGCGTTCGGGAATTGACCCGTATGAAATTACGAAACAGTTGCGCGGAATTTCCGGACCATCGCCCGTGTGGGAAAACGGAGAACAAATTCTCTCTACTCCTGATGCGATTGGCCAAGCGATTGAACGTTATCTCGCAACGCACGGAAATAAATTTGTTGTGCATAAACCTGCGGGAGAAACAACAGCGACACTATCAAAAATATCTCTTCCTAAAGAAAATGGAAATTGTCCTGATTGTGGAGGAAATGTTGTTTATACTTCTGCGTGTGTAACGTGTAATAATTGTGGTTGGACGAAGTGTTAAAAGGAGAAAACTTTTTCTAAAATCCGTAAATAACTTTCAAGAGTAAAAAAATGAAAAAATACTTTTCTTGTATCATTGCTACATTTTTTTTATGCAGCTGTTTTCAGCGAATTCCCCTTGGGATATCAAATGAATATGTCAGTCAAGCAAAAGGAAATGGTTACAATATTAACCATTTAAAAGATCCTAATATTCAGTAGTCGATTTAGAATATGAAGACTTTGAAACTGCGAAACAGAGAAAAGAGATAGAATTAAATATGCGAAATGTAATTATCAAAATAGAAAACGCTAACTTGAAATAAATAAACAATCATATGAATTGATGAATAAAAAGCAGTGACTTAATCTACGTTTACTTGCTTTGCAATAGAAAAACACTTTTTTCCTCCACTCCGCCAACTTCCTTATATTTTCCTTCCAAAAATTAACTCACTTTATTATCAATAATTTATTGAAAGGAACCCCGATTATGGCAGCAGCGCCAGTAACTCATTTTGAAATTTTAGGTAAAGACGGAGAACGTCTAAAAGATTTTTATAAAAAACTTTTTGGTTGGGATATCAACTCCGACAATCCGATGAATTACGGATTAGTGCAATCCGCAGGAAAAGGAATCGGCGGAGGAGTTGGCGAATCGCAAGATGGAAAACCAATGGTTACATTTTATGCAGAAGTTGACGACTTGCAAGCAACTCTTGACAAAGCAGTTGCAATGGGAGGAAAAATCGATGTACCTGTAACGGAAATTCCGAATATGGTAACGTTCGCGCAATTCCAAGATATCGAAGGAAACATTGTGGGAATTGCCAAAGAAATGTAATTCTCATTCCTTGAATATCATATAGTCAAGTTCATCTACAACTTTGTTTTGGACTTGACTATTCTTGTTTTAAAAACGTCTGAAAAAAAACCCAATGTTACAACAAACATTCTTTCTCACTTATGAACTGTTTTAGGAAATCCCATTTTCATATTTGAAAGCATTACCACTTTTTCAAAAAATATCTATGTAGGATTTCTTGAATTACCACATTCCCTCTTGGCACACAAATTGTTTTTTCTTCTGTAGTAACACACTTCATTTCGCATACTTATGAATATTGGAATTTTAAAAGAAGACCCGAAACACGAACGAAGAGTTGCGCTTACTCCCGCAGGCGTTCACTCACTCATCGAAAATGGGCACAAAGTTTATATCGAAAAAGATGCTGGGTTTGCTTCACGCTTTTACGACAATAATTTTAAAGACGTTGGCGCCAATCTTGTCTATACTCCCGATGAAATCTACGGACGCTCCGAACTTGTTCTCAAAGTTTCTTCACCCAACGAAGTTGACTGCGAACGGCTTGAAGAAGAACAAACGTTGTTTTCATTTCTTCATCTTGCCATTGCAAAGAAAAAAATTCTCACAACACTGCTTGAAAAAAATATCACCTCCATCGGTTTTGAACTTACCGAAGACAACACCGGAAATCTTCCGATTCTCGGAATGATGAGCGAGGTTGCGGGACAAATGTCTATTCAAATTGCCGCGCGTTTTCTGGAAAACACAAACAACGGTCGCGGCATTGTTCTTGGCGGTGTAACCGGTGTTCCGCCCGCAACAGTATTGATTCTTGGCGCCGGGATTGTCGGACAAACAGCGGCGCGTGTTGCCATAGGCGCAGGTGCAGAAGTTATTGTTCTCGATAAAGATCTCAATCGCTTGCGTGTTCTCGAAAACCGTCATAACTTCCGCGTCATCACCGGAATGGCAAACCATTACAATATCAAAAAAGCGCTCCTCTTTGCTGATGTTGTCGTTGGCGCTGTGTTAATTAAAGGAGAACGCGCTCCGCATCTTATTTCCGAAGAAATGGTGCGCCAAATGAAACCCGGCTCCATCATTATTGACCTTTCGATTGACCAAGGAGGATGTATCGAAACAAGTCATCCGACAACGCTTGAAAACCCAACGTATGTGCAACACGATGTTATTCACTACTGCGTACCGAACATCCCCGCAAACGTTTCGCGAACAGCAACGTATGCATTAACAAACGCATTACTCCCTTTCGTCGAACTCGTTGCAGATAACGGTGTGAACAACGCGCTCAAAGAACACAAAGGACTTGCACGCGGTGTTTGCACCTTCAACGGAAACTGCACGAACGAAGCAATCGCACGGCGTTTTGATAAGAATTATATTGATATACAAGAAATACTCTCGCACGAACTATGAACTGGCTTAGCAGATACAAAGCAAAATTAAAACCGGCAGAAGAAGCAGTAAAAATTATTCAATCGGGGCAACGCGTGTACGTTCATCCCGGTTGCGCAATGCCGGAAATTCTTGTCAATGCAATGTCCGATAGATATGCAGAATTGGAAGATGTTGAAGTTCTTCATCTTTTGACTGTCGGACAGACAAAATACTCGCTTCCAGAAATGGAAGGACATTTTCGACACAACGCTTTATTCATCGGGAAGAATGTCCGCAAATCCGTCAATGATGGACGTGCAGATTTTACGCCCATCTTTTTATCAGAGATTCCTGGCTTATTTTATCGCGGCATTCTTCCCATTGATGTTGCGCTTATTCACGTTTCTTCTCCCGATGAACACGGTTTTTGCAGTCTTGGAGTTGGCGCGGAATGTACAAAACCCGCGACTGAAGTTGCAAAAAAAATTATTGCGCAAATCAATCCCAATGTTCCGCGAACGCTCGGCGATTGTTTCATTCACGTTGATAAACTTTCTTTTTGCGTTGAAGCAGATGTTCCTTTGAAAGAATTACCGCAAGTCGAAGCAGACGTTACGCCCGAAGAAAAAGAAGTATATCGCCGCATCGGAAAAAATATTGCTGATTTGATTGAAGATGGCTCTACGTTGCAATTAGGAATTGGAAGTATTCCCGATGCAGTGCTTTCGTATTTGGGAAATAAAAAACATCTTGGCTTACATACGGAAATGTTTTCCGATGGTGTAATAAAATTAGTTGACGAAGGCGTAATTACGAATGAGAAGAAAACGCTTCATCCGGGAAAAATAATTTCTTCCTTCGTTCTCGGAACAAAAACTGTTTTCGATTTCATAAACAATAATCCCATCATCGAATTTCATCCATCGCATTACACGAATGACCCGTTCATCATCGCAAAGAATGATAAGATGATTGCAATTAATTCTGCGATTGAAGTTGATTTGACGGGACAAGTGTGCGCTGATTCAATTGGGAAAACATTTTACAGCGGATTTGGCGGACAAGTAGATTTTATTCGCGGCGCAGCACGAAGTAAAGATGGAAAACCAATTATCGCGCTTCCATCAACTGCAAAGAATGACCAACTCTCGCGCATTGTTCCAACACTTACAACCGGTGCTGGAGTTACAACATCACGAGGAGACGTGCATTATGTCGTTACAGAATTTGGCGTTGCAGATTTGTACGGGAAAACAATCCGACAGCGAGCGCAAGCATTGATAGATATTGCTCATCCAAAATTTCAAGAGCAATTAGAGCGATATGCAATGCAGCAGAAGTTTTTCTTCACTTCGAGTAGTGAGGCAATTTCTCAGTAAGAAAAAACTACTTCAATTCATTTAATATTTTAGAAAGATTTTACAATGATACGCAAACAAGACGCTCTCGATTATCACGCGCAAGGGCGGAGGGGAAAAATAGAAGTTATTTCCACCAAACCTTGCACAACACAACGCGACTTATCCCTTGCATACACTCCCGGAGTCGCTGAACCGTGCAATGAAATTCACGCCAATCCCGATAACGCATATCTCTATACCGCCAAAGGAAATCTCGTTGCAGTCGTTTCAAACGGAACTGCTGTGCTTGGTCTCGGCGATATTGGCGCGCTCGCGGGAAAACCGGTAATGGAAGGGAAAGGAATTCTCTTCAAACGATTTGCGGATATAGATGTGTTCGACATTGAACTCAACTCTCACAATGCAGATGATATTATTCGCGCAGTGCAAATGCTGGAGCCGACATTCGGCGGAATCAATCTTGAAGACATCAAAGCGCCGGAATGTTTTTACATCGAAGAGACATTGAAGAAAACGATGAACATTCCGGTATTTCACGACGACCAACACGGAACAGCAATCATCAGCGGCGCGGCGCTTTTGAATGCATTAATCATTGTGAAAAAAAATATCAAAGACATAAAAGTTGTTTTTAGTGGTGCTGGTGCTGCTGGAATTGCGTGTGCAAAGTTTTATGAAACGCTCGGAGTTCGCCGTCAAAATATGCTGCTTGTTGATACGAAAGGTGTTGTATTTAAAGGCAGAACAGACGGAATGAATTCGTACAAAGAATATTTTGCCGTTGAAACAAACGCGCGAACGCTTGCCGATGCAATGAAAAATGCAGATGTGTTTTGCGGCGTATCGGTAAAAGATATTGTAACGAAGCAAATGATAAAATCAATGGCGGATAATCCGATTGTATTTGCGATGGCGAATCCCGACCCTGAAATTACCTACGATGATGCAACTTCGGTTCGTGACGATATTATTATGGCAACGGGACGTTCTGATTTTCCGAATCAAGTTAACAACGTTCTCGGGTTTCCGTTTATCTTTCGCGGAGCGTTGGATGTTCGCGCAACAACAATCAACGATGAAATGAAAATTGCGGCAGCGAATGCGCTTGCAGAATTAACGAAAGAAGACGTTCCCGATTCTGTGATTCGCGCGTACGGCGGAAAGAGAATTGAATTCGGAAGAGAGTACATCATTCCAAAACCGTTTGACCCGCGTGTGTTGATTTGGGAAGCGACAGCAGTTGCAAAAGCCGCGATGGAAAGCGGTGTTGCGCGTGTTCCGATGCAGGATATTGAAGCATATAAAGACGCATTGGAAGCGCGATTGGGAAAATCGAGGGAAGTGATGCGGTTTTTTATTCATAAGGCGCAGACGGAACCGAAGCGCATTGTTTTCCCGGAAGGCGAAGAAGAAAAAATACTTCGCGCGGCGCAGGTTGTTCTCGATGAAAAGATTGCCCTTCCAATTCTTTTGGGCAGCCGTACAATAATCCGGGAAAAGATTGCGGAACTGAATTTGGATTTGGAAGGAATTGCCGTTATCAATCCGTCGAAATCGCAGAAGTTGGAAGAGTATAGTTCAACCTTTTATTCCCTTCGAAAAAGGAAAGGATTAACGCATAATGATGCAGTGCGAATGATGAAAACGCATAATGTGTTCGGAATGATGATGGCGCGCAACGGCGATGCGGACGGTTTAATATCGGGATTAACGCAACACTATCCCGAAACAGTGCGACCGGCATTGCAAATTATCGGAAAGAGAAACGATGTCGGAATTATTGCAGGATTGTATATGCTCGTGTTTAAGAATCAAACACTGTTTATTGCCGACGCAACGGTGAACATTGAACCGACAGCGGAGGAACTTGCGGATATTGCAATCCTTACGGCGGAAAAAGTACAACAACTGGATATTGAACCGCGTATTGCGATGCTTTCGTTCAGTAATTTCGGAAGTACAAAACATCCGATTGTAGATAAAATGCGGAAGGCAACAGAGATTGCAAAACAACGTGAACCGCACCTGATAATTGACGGAGAGATGCAAGCAGATACTGCGCTTTCGCCGGAAATTATCAACGAAGTATATCCTTTCAGCACGCTGAAAGGAAATGCGAATGTGCTGATATTTCCGGGACTGACATCGGCGAACATTGCGTATAAACTGCTTTCGCGACTTGGCGGCGCAACGGCTATCGGTCCGATATTGATGGGAATTCAAAAGCCGGTGTATTTGCTTGCTCCGGGTTCCGATGTGAATGATATTGTGAACATTACGGCTATGGCAGTGTATGAAGCGCAAAAAGAAACTTCGGAGAATCAACGAGCAAGGATTCCGACATCGGTGGCAACGGCATAAACACAGATTGGGATATTGAAAAACCTTCAAGGTTTGCATAGATTAGGAATTGAAGCGTAAAATTTTGAAGTGGACTTTAAAAAGAGAAACCTCGAAGTTTTTTGAAGTAAAGAGAATTGTTTTTAATATTCACGGGATGAAATATTGTATGAACAAATTATCGTTTCTTGTATGAATACCACACTTGAAGTACTTGCGCTGATTCTGATTATATCCACAATCGTGAATACGATTTTTGCCGCCGAAGTTCTTTTCAAACAGAAATGGGGAAAAGGCAGTAAAGGATGGGGAATTCTGGATGATTTTCATCATTTGTTTGATAGAAATACCGTTCGCAATTTTTCGGGCGTTGTAACAAAAATAAAGTACCAATCGCCGCTGAAAGGAATGAGCAGCGGAATTCTTGTGAACGTAAAAAATGATAATGAAGAACTAAACGTGTGGTTAGGACCCGCGTGGTATCTTGACCATCAGGACGAGAAGGTTACAGTAAAAGAAAAACTGGAATTCCGCGGCTCAAAAATTATGTTGAACGAACAACCGGTTATGCTCGCTTCGGAAGTTCACAAGGGAAGTGCAACGTTGTATTTGCACGACGAACACGGATACCCAACGTGGTGCGGATGGAAAAAGCGAAGCGCAAGTTTTAAGTTTTAACGGTACTGTATGGCACGATAAATGCTTATGAAAATACCGTATCGCATTTCAAAAAATCAGTGAATATACATTGCACGTTAAAATAAATTTTTCTCCGCAAACGAGAAGGTGATTTCGAGATGAAAAACAATTTTTTCAAAGAGTACAAGCGGCATGATTTTTTTAAAAATGCAAGGGAAATTTCAAAACTGAAAACCGAACATCATAATACGATAAAAAATTCTTACAATATTTTTTTCAATAAATAACATCCCTTATGGCTTCAGTTCGTGGAACAGTCAAAATAGATATGGATACGTGCAAAGGATGTGAACTGTGCATCGAAGCGTGTCCGCAGGAAAGTCTTGCAATGTCCGAGAGCATCAATGCGCTCGGTTATCATTACGCAGTGCTTATTCAGGATAATTGCACTGGTTGCGTAAATTGCGCGCTCGTTTGTCCCGATGCAATTATCACAGTATATCGCTCAAAGAAAAAAGGTTCTTCCAAAACAATAACGAAAGAACCGATTGCGGTAATAAAAAATGTAAAAAGCAATATAAAATTCACTATCGAAGATTTACCGGAAAGGATAGAAGTATGAGCAACGTACGTTTGATGAAAGGAAATGAAGCGATAGCCGAAGCCGCAATTCGCGCGGGATGCAATGCGTATTTCGGATATCCGATAACACCGCAATCGGAAATCATCGAGTATCTTGCGGAAGTAGGACGTGAGCGCGGAATGATTGTTATGCAAGTGGAAAGCGAAGTTGCGGCAATCAATATGGTGTACGGCGCATCAGGAGCCGGTGCGCGGGCAATGACGTCTTCATCAAGTCCCGGAATCAGTTTAATGCAGGAAGGAATTTCGTATATGGCATCTGCAGAACTTCCGGCATTAGTTGTCAACATCAATCGCGGAGGTCCGGGATTGGGAACCATTCAGCCGGCGCAAGGAGATTATTTTCAGGCAACAAAAGGAGGAGGACACGGCGATTATCATTTGATTGTTCTTGCGCCTGCAAGTTGCCAGGAAATGGCGGATTTTGTTTTTGATGCGTTTGATTTAGCGGATACATATAGAAACCCCGTTATGATTCTTGCCGACGGCGCATTGGGACAAATGATGGAAAAAGTTGTATTCAAAGAACATACAAAAACAAATCATTCGTTTGATAAATCGTGGGCAACAACGGGAAAACCGACAACGCGTGAACGCAATATCATCACGTCGTTGTTTATTCAGCCGGAAAAAATGGAAGCGGTGAATTTACATTTACAAAAAAAATATCAAACCATTTGCAACAACGAAATTCGCTACCAACTTGTAGATACAGATGATGCGGAAATTGTTCTTGTTGCCTACGGACTTTCTGCGCGTATTTGTCATCGTGCGGCGGAACTTGCGCGGGAAAACGGATTGAACGTTGGATTACTGCGACCAATTACATTATATCCGTTCCCGTATCCTATCTTGCATGAACTTCGTCGCAAGGTGAAAGGGATAATGGTAGTAGAATTAAATGCTGGACAAATGCTCGAAGATGTGCAACTTGGCGTTGAAGGAATGATTCCCGTCGAGTTTTACGGAAGAATGGGAGGAATTATTCCTTCGCCTGATGAGATATACGAAAAAATTATGGAGTTCAAGAAAATGAAACTGAATAAGAAATCTCCAGCAGCATTTCAACCAATGCAACAAAGTAATTGAAAGAAAAAACTATGAACGAAATTCTCGACAAAACATATCTCGAGCAAAACGATTTGGAATGTGTATGGGAAAAACCCGATACGCTAACTGATACACGAATGCACTATTGCCCCGGTTGCGGACACGGAGTGGTACATAAAGTTCTTATGGAAGTTGTTCAGGAACTCAATATTCAAAGTGAAATTATTGGCGTTGCTCCCGTTGGATGTTCTGTGTTTGCATATAATTATTTGAACATAGATATGCAGGAAGCCGCACACGGAAGAGCCGCCGCAGTAGCAACTGGAATTAAACGCGTGCTTCCGAATAACTATGTTTTCTCATATCAAGGAGATGGTGATTTAGCGGCAATCGGAACTGCGGAAACAATTCACGCTGCAAATCGCGGCGAAAATATTCTCGTTATTTTTATCAACAACGCAATCTACGGAATGACCGGGGGACAAATGGCACCAACAACTATTCTCGGAATGAAAACCAGCACGACTCCGTTCGGAAGAGAGGGGGAAACGCAAGGATTTCCGTTTCGTATCACGGAACTTATTGCGCAACTTCCGGGTGTGTATTACGTAACACGACAAGCAGTACACACGCCGAATGCAGTTCGACAACTGAAAAAATCGTTTCTTAAAGCATTTCAGATTCAAAAAGAAAAAAAAGGATATTGTTTGATTGAAGTTGTTTCCAACTGTCCATCCGGTTGGAAAATGACTCCCGTCGTTTCGAATCAATGGATGGAAGAAAATATGTTTCCTGTATATCCGTTGGGAGATAAAAAGATAGATGGGAAATTGGTGAACGATTGAAAACTCATTCTCATTTCGCGCAATGAATTTGCACATTTAAAGAACTCTAAACACTATTGATTTTCATAACCTATGACTCAAGAAATAATATTCGCCGGGTTCGGCGGACAAGGCGTACTCTCGATGGGAATGACGCTCGCATACGCAGGAATGCTCGAAGAAAAAGAAGTTTCGTGGATGCCCTCGTACGGTCCCGAAATGCGCGGCGGAACGGCAAACTGTATTGTCATCATCTCCAACAAACCGGTAAGTTCACCGATTGTGCGAAAATATGATACGGTCGTTGCGCTCAATCAACCATCGGTTACAAAATTTGAACATGCGGTAAAACCTGGCGGAACAATGCTTTTCGATACCGGAAGTATTATTGCTCCGCCATCGCGCGATGATATTACTATTGTTCCTGTCAATGCAGATGAAATTGCTACGCGCTTAAAAAATTTGAAAGTGAAAAATATGGTTTTATTAGGAGCGTATCTTGGTGTATCACCTGTTGTATCAATTGAATCGGTGATTGGCGCGCTTTCCAACGTATTGCCGGAACGTTATCATAATATGCTTCCGCTCAATCAACAAGCATTGGAAGAAGGAAAATTATTTGTCAACACTTTTGTTTCATAACTCAACCCGGAGAATTACTATGTCAAGAATTCAAATAGATTGTCATCACACGTGCAAAGGAGTTTGCAATGCATTAGAGCGCGCATTAATGAGGGAAAAAGAAGCCATTCTGGAATATGCTGCATTTCGCGATGAATGTACATATCCCGATGTAAAAGCGATGCTGAACGAACTGATTCTTCGTCAGGAAAAAACTTTGGATTTGCTGGAGAAAACGAAAGCGGAACTCTCTGCAAAATTTGAAGTGCTTGACCAGATTCAAGAAGGATTTGAACACCAAGTATAAAGAAAGAACCATAGTATGAATATCGAACAACAATATTGGGAAGCAGTTCAATCGAAAATATGTATCAAATGCGTGGATAGCGACGGAATGGGAAACTGCCGCCTTACTCCTGTTTTTGAATGTGCTTTGAAACAGCATTTTCCTCTTATCGTTACAGCGGTGAACAATGTTCACAGCGAGAATATAGAAGATTACAACGCAGAACTCCGTACTATCGTTTGCACACAATGCAAGCATCAATCGTCTGAAGGATTGTGCCAACTCCGCAACAGCATAGATTGCGGGTTAGACAGATATTTCCCGCTCGTCATCGAAGCAATTGAAGAAGTGAATCGGCGCGCAAGCGTATAATTCTTTTACATTATTTTTACGTTGGCGAAAAAAATGTTGCTTTCCCAATAAGCCCTTCATTTTTTTCGTCAATTTTTTTTATTTTTGTAACAAGTAAAAAAACGTTCTTATGAAAAACACAACAAAAAAACCTGCCAAAAAAAATTACTCCAAAGAAACCGAACTCATCTACGGAAAAACATTATCGAAGAAATGGGATTTTAATCACCACGTCATTCCGCCAATTTCTTCCTCGTCAACGTTTCGATTGGATACAGCAAAACGCGGCGCGCAGGGATTTTCTGAATTTGCTCATTACACGGAAGACGCAACAATCGCATCACGTTCACCGATTTATATTTACGACCGACTTGGCGAACCGAACAAAGAAATTCTCGAAGAAAATCTTGCAAGCGCAGAATGTGGTGAAATTGCTGTTACGTTTTCTACAGGAATGGCGGCGATTTCGGCAATTCTCGGCTCTCTCACAGGAATTGGCGACGAGATTATTTCGCACGAAATGATCTACGGATGCACGTATTCGCTTCTCACCAATTGGTATCCGCGCTACAAAATTTCCACGAAGTTTCTTGATTTACGAAATCTTGATGCGCTGAATAGTTCTCTTTCAGAAAACACTCGCGTCATTTATTTTGAAACGCCCGTGAATCCTACGCTTGAACTTATTGATATTATCGGCGTTGCAGAAATTGTGAACAACGCAAATCTTCATCGCCCGAAAACGAAAAAAATATTTGTGGTCATTGATAATACGTTTGCATCTCCGTTTTGCCAGCGACCGCTTGAACGCGGCGCAGATTTCGTTGTGGACTCGCTCACGAAAGGCATTTGCGGATTCGGAACCGATATGGGAGGAGTTGTGGTCGGTCCAAAATGGAGTTACGATATTTTGATGTTGTACAGAAAAGATTTTGGCGGCGCACTTGCAGCAAAAAGCGCGTGGCCTATTTTAGTGTACGGATTACCAAGTTTAGCAACGCGAATGCGGCAACAAATGGAAACAGCCAAAGAAATTGCAATGTTTTTGGAAAACGACCCGCGCATCGCATTTGTTACGTATCCCGGATTACCATCATTTCCGCAGTTCGAACTTGCACAACAACAAATGCGCGACTTCGACGGAAATTTTGCTCCCGGCAGTATGCTCTATTTTTCTTTGAAAGGAAAATCACCTTCGCAACGACATGACAAAGGCGAAAAATTTATCAATCATCTTGCAAAAAATGCTTATACCGTTACGCTCGCTGTAAGTCTCGGACAAATCCGCACTCTTGTTGAACACCCAAGTTCGATGACACATTCCGCAATTCCACTCAGCGAACAAATCAACAAAGGCGTTGACCCGGGAGGAATTCGACTTTCTATCGGCTTGGAACATCCTAAAGATATTCTGCGTGATATTTCGGATGCGTTGAAGAAATTGTAAAAAAAATTCCGAAATATGTCTTTGCAAAAAGGATACAGACAGTCATTTCGATGAGCGCATTCACTTCGTTCGGAATGACATTACTACTTTTGGGTTTTGCATAGTCTTCCGAGATTATGTTCCGTCAAGCGCTTGCCGAACTTTCTTCAATATTTCCGTATGATGATATGGTTTCAGAATAATTTCTTTCACGCCGTTGTTGAGCAGTTCCATCTTCTTTTGCGGTTCAACATAGCCGCTTGCGATAATAACTTTCACATTCGTATTCACTTCTTTGAGTTTTTCGAAGACTTCGGGTCCTTCCATTTTCGGAAGTCCCATATCGGAGATGACGAGATGAATTTCTTGCCACTGCGTACGGTATATTTCTACTGCTTCCAAACCATCTTTTGCCCAAATGGTTTTGTATCCTTTTTCTTCAAGAATGAATTGCAGTGTTTCAGCAAGCATCAATTCGTCTTCGATAACAAAAATTGTTTCGGTCCCTTGCGGAAGAAATGCGTCCGCAATTTCTTGTTTGAGTAATTCTTCTTCCAGTGAAAGAAGCGGAAGATACAGCGAAAACATTGTGCCTTTCCCTACTTCGCTTTGCACATCGAGAAAACCGTTGTGATTGCGTGTTATTCCGTACACAACAGAAAGTCCCAATCCCGTTCCTTTCCCTTTTTCTTTCGTTGTGAAAAACGGTTCGAAAATTCGTGAAAGAGTTTGTGTATCCATTCCTGTTCCCGTGTCGGAAATTGTTATGCCGACATATCGTTCTTCCCGCGCATCTGGATAGTGTTTTCTGACGGTACTTCCGTAAATAACAAATGTTTTAAAATTCAGAACTCCGCTGTTTTGCATTGCGTCTTTTGCATTCATACAAATATTCAGCATTGCCTGATGAAGTTGATTTGCATCTGCTTTTACCGACGGGAGCGTACTATCAAATTCCGTGGAGTACGCTATGGTTTTCGGAAATGTTTGCTTGAGCATTTTTACTAATTCTTCAACGAGCGTATTCAGATTCACCAATTCATACTTCACGTCGGATTTTCGCGCAAACGTGAGCATCTGTTTTACCAACGTTGCTCCGCGGTCAACGGCTTTATTGATTGCTTCAATATTTTCGGAGAATTTTTCCGGGTCATTTCTTCTTCGTTCGAGAAGCGATGCGTATCCCAAAATAATTCCAAGTAAATTATTGAAATCGTGCGCAATTCCTCCCGCAAGAATTCCTATGCTTTCCATTTTTTGCACTTGTCGCAACTGCTCCTCCAGTTTTCTTCGCTCCGTTATTTCCGTGTTGATAACAAGAATCGAAGTGGGATTTCCCAATTCATTTTTCACTAACGCCCAACGGTATTCGACAATAAGCTGCGTTCCGTCTTTTCGCAACTGAAAAAATTCTCCTCTCGTTTCTCCGTGTTCAAGAACATTTTTGTACGCATCGTTAGCAAATCTTTGTTGTTCCGGAGGAAATAACAGTTCATTCGCATTCTTTCCTATAATTTCGTCGCGTGTCCATCCGTATGTTTTTTCCGCTCCTTTGTACCAAAACACAATTCGATTACTCAAGTCGCGAACATAAATCGCATCTTTAGTTTTATTCAACAACTCCGCTTGTTCGCGAATATGTTCTTCTGCAAATTTTCGTTCCGTAATATCTTTCAAACTTCCTTCAAAACACACGACGTTTCCTTGCTCGTCGAAAATTGCTTTTGCATTTTCTTCCATCCAGATAATCGTTCCATCATATCGGCGAAGTTGAATTTCAAAATTGTGAATGGTATGTTCTTGTTCTAACTTTTCTCGCCACGGTTCGCGCAATTGCGGTTCAAGGAAAAGATTGACAACGGGTGTACCAAGCAATGTTGCTTTATTCGGAAAGTTAAGCATTTCGACAAGAGCGGGATTGACTTCGAGAAATTGTCCTTCGAGCGACGTGCGATAAAATCCTACAGGAATGTTGTCGAACAAATCTTTGTATTTTTTTTCGCGTTCCCGAATTGTATTTTCCATTGTCTTGCGTTCGGTGATATTTCGAATAACTGCAATGGTTTGTAATTCCGGAGTTGTTGCAATTCGTGCTTCGAATGTTTCTGTACTACCCGTAGGCAAAAACAATTCATATTCAACTATCTGTATTTCATTCAAAGCGCGCGTGTTCTCCATTGCTGCAGAAAATTTTTCGGAAACATCCCCAGGAAGCAGGTCAATCATTTTCTTTCCCAGAAAAACTTCGGGAGGCACGGATAAATCATCCATATTTTCCGCTTTGTAATTGGTAATAATACCTTCCGCATTCATCATGAAAAACGAATCGGGTATAGCGTTCAGCAACGTGCGATGAAATTCTTCGCTTTCCGAAATAATTTTTTCCGCACGTTTGCGTTCAGCAATTTCTTCCTGCAATTGTTTCGTGCGTTCTTCGACTCGCTGTTCAAGCGTGCGGTTAATGTCTTCAAGATTGTTATGTGCATCGTGCAATTTATCCACCATCGTATTGAATGCGCTTGCCAAATGTCTGACTTCGTCGCGTGTTTTAATAACTGCGCGCTTCGTTAAATCACCGCTCGTAATATGTTCAGCCGTAGCAACCATCGTGCGAAGCCCGCGGGTGAGCGCTGTGCTGATGAGAAATACGGCTATCATTCCGACGATAAAAATGAGGGCGCTGAGCAATGCAATATTTTGTTTGCTGGTATTGACTTTTTCAGCAACGGTTTGCAAAGAAATTCCCGAATACAATTTTCCGATTTCTTTGTTGTTATGCAGAATCGGCGTTACGTTTTTGTACACAAGCGAAGTATGCGAAAACGTAGAATGCTTCGGAACATTTGCGTATTGGAATTCTTCCGCTTTTGCCTTGTTATACATTGCAACAATGTTATTTTCGTTGTTCACAACGACGAGATAGAACAAATCTTTATTCTGTTCTGCGCTGGAAAACGCTTCGAGAATTGTTTCCGTATCGTCAAACAACAATGCAGAACTAATCGTAAATGCCGTCATTTCAGAAATGGCGCGTGATTTTTCAGCAACAGCGTTGAGTTCCTGCTCCGCTAACTCATGAGGAAAATACAGATAGATAAATAATGAAATCGTTGCAATGAATAACGAAATAAGAACTGCAAGTTTTGTGCGCAATGTTGAACCCCTCGCAACAGTGTATTTCTTCGGTTCGTGTTTCATTATTCGTCGAGATAAGGGGTGGTGAATATTTTTGCTAATTTTAAGAGTTGGGACGTGTACTCAATTCCTTCCGCTTTCGACGCGGGAAGATTGATAAGAATTTGCGGCTTATTTCCTTTGAGTCCGACTCCGGTGGAAATTCCTCGTTCAACATATTCAGGAACTCCCGTAAAGGTCAATGCGTGATGTGTTTGCGAAACTGTAATGATGGATGCAAGTTCTACGGTGCGCAACGGACAAATGTATAATACATCAATACTCTCGCTTTCAACAGTTTGCAACAAGTTTGATTTCTCTGAAAAATCAATGGGAACGTAGCGAAATAAGATGCCGGAAATTTTTCCTTCGGAAATATTTTCGAGCAAAGAACAAAATTGTTCTTTCACAACAAGCGAATTGCGAAACGTATTTTGATAGACAACGCCTATCACCATTTCCTTTCCCGCACGCTCATGAAATTTTCTATCGAACGAAACTATTTTCGTGAAGAGCGAAACTTGTAACTCGACAGGAACGGCAATATCTTGCGACGAAAGATCGTTTGAACACACAACCAACGCAGCAATGAAGAACAACAGTATTCGTTTCAAATAAATGGAATTCATTTTTCACTCGAAATTATAACTGGAATTCTACAACGAATGTAAAATTTCTTCCGTCTTGAAAAATGCTTTTCTGCGTATGTTCATAGCCGCCGGGGTTTGCGTAGCGGACATCAAATACATTTCGTACCAGAAGCGAAAGTTTCAAATGTTCCGACCATTGCTGCGTTGCAATATTGATGTTCGTGAGCAGATACGGTTTTGTTTTCGTATCGAACACGGTTAAACGATTTGTTTCGTAATACAATTCGACTGCGCCAACAACGTTGAAAGGAAACAACAATGAAACGCCCGATTTTGCAATATGCTGCGGCGAATTAGTCAAACGTTTGTGTGTATTTTTGTCGTCGTTGTGCTGAAAACTATAACTGGAATACGAACGCAATCCATTGTTCAAGCGTGCGTTGATTTCGATTTCCCATCCCAGCGCTTCCGTTTCATCTACATTCTGAAATTGCTTTGTGGAATCGCTATTCATTTTTGTATCAATCAAATTTTTCACGCGATATTCATAGAGCGAACCAACAATGAATACTTCGTTGCTGAAACGATGTTCGAGCACCAATTCTTCCGTGCGGATTTTTTCCGGCTGTAAATTCACACTGCGAATATGCTGCGACGTAGAATCTTCGTACATAATTTCATACGGATTGGGTGCGCGAAATGCTTCTCCGTATAAAAATTTTATCGTAGAATTTTTCCATGGATGATACACAATTGCTCCGCGGAGATTGGTCGAACTTCCTACGGTTGAGTACTTGTCGAGGCGAAATCCAACGGTAACAAATAAATTTTTCGAAAACTGAAATTCATCCTGAATGAAAGCGGAAAGAACAGAATACGGGACGTTGCGCGAAAAATACGTCGAGCCCACGCGATAGCGAAAATCCGCACGGTCATTTTTTTTCCAATCTGTTCCAGCAACAATACGATTACTGGCAACAACATCCCAGCGAAACTGTATTTCTCCTCCCCACCATTTCCCGTCGCTTGTATCGAAATTATTATCCGGCTCGTATGCAAATTGTCCGTTGTAGTGATAGGCACCATAATATCCTCGCACGGAAAGAGTTTTATCATCGCCTAAATAATATTTGTACTGCGCATCCAAAAAACTTCTTCCATCGAAGGTGAACGATTTCTTATTAAACACTGTGAAATACGATGCCGTAGGAATTCCTTTTTTGCGTTTTGAATACATTCCCTGCAACGTAAAATTTTTGTATTCAACGTTCGAAAATATTCCGAAGAATTCATCTCTATCAAGATTTTTAGCAACACCGTCATTTGTCGAATCCGTATCGTATTCCTGAAAATACAACTCTTGACCTTGAATATCTGCAATTGTTCCACTCAAAGAAATATTCAACCCGAAATCATAGTCGGTGCCGATATTGAACGATGCTTTCTTATATCCAAAACTTCCAACATTTCCCTGAAACGAAAATCCATCGAACATATCTCCACTTTTCGTAATGATATTGACAACGGCAAACATTGCGCTCGTTCCATACAGCGAAGAACCGGGACCGCGGACTATTTCGATATGGTCAATTGCAGATAACGGAAGAACAAAATCCGTTCCACTGCTTGCAGAGCCGTACACCGTTTCATTCGTCGAATGTCCGTTGAGAAGAAGAAGAATGCGATTGTTGTAATCCGTTAGCCGACTGAATCCGCGCACGCCGATGTACGAATAGTTTCTATCATAACTCGAATAAAATCCGCGAACACTTGTCAATACTTCATCAAGCGTTCTGTAACCGTAACGCTCAATTTCTTTCGAAGTAATAATAGTTACCGATGCGGGTGCGTCGCTTGTGGTTTGCCAATATTTTGATGCCGTTGTAATTTGAATATTGAGCAACGAATCGAGAGAAATATCCTCGAGTTGTTGCGCTTGCACGGTTCGTTGTACAACAACAACAACGAACATGCAAGCGAGAATGAAGATGGTTCGAAGCATAGAAATTTTCCTTTTTAAATCTTGCACTTACTCTGTGAAATTCACTGTTATGATTTGTCAATCACCGCTCGAATTTTTGACAGTATTTCGTACTCTTCATGCGGTTTATGTACGATTTCCTTTATCCCGGATTTGAAAAATTCTAAACGTACTGGCGGATCAATATATCCGCTCGCGAGAATAACCTTTACTTCCGGATTCAACTGTTACAACAAGTGAAACGCTTCACGTCCTCTCAATTTAGGAAGCCACAAATCGGAAACGACGACAGAAATTTTCTGCATATTGTTCCGAAATGACCTTTCATAACACCGTACACAACAGAAAGTCCTAATCCCGTTCCTTTGCCGCGTTCTTTCGTTAATTCCAATTCCTGTATCTGTGAATGGGTCATAAACATTCCATCCCATTGTTTTCAAATTCTCGCTTACAAAATCTTCAGTAACTTTTTTCTTGTTCAGTTTATTAAAATCACTTGGACTTACATCTTGGAAAGTATTGATAGGAAAATTAAAATAATCACTCATAAAATTTTACACAACATTACTTAAACCCTTAATTTTTTTCGGCACAATATACTTACACAGCGTACAACCTCAAATTCTCTCACCACCTTCTCGGCACATTCTTCACTGTTCGCACTGTATCACGCGCGATGAGAAGTTCTTCGTTTGTTGGAATAACGAATGCTTTCAACTTGGAATTTGCAGATGAAATTTCACCTTCTTTTCCTCCAAACATTGTTGCATTTTTTTCTTTGTCAATTTCCAAACCGAACCATTCGAGTCCGATGCAAATTCTTTCACGAATCGTTGCACTATTTTCTCCGATGCCGCCAGTAAAAACAATTGCATCGCTTCCGCCAAGTTCTGCAAGATACGCGCCGATATATTTTTTCACGCGGAGACAAAACATATCAATTGCAAGCCGCGCGCGTCTATCCTGATGTTCTGTTTCTTCATCAATAAGTTCACGCATATCATTCGTCAACCCGGAAACCC
>VGWC01000020.1 GCA_016873775.1 Ignavibacteria bacterium
AAAATAAATTCCGCTCTGAAAATTCTCTGCGTTCCATTCATGGTGTGTTTGCCTGCTTGCATTTCCTTATTGTCAAAAAGTAAGGAAACTTCCTTGCTGGAATCTGTAACTTAAAGCCTGCTCTACCTTGTGCCATTTTAAAGTTACCTGTGCAGGCAACCATCGATTGAATCCGACCGCCCAACCGTTTAATATGTCGGTAAAATAAATATCTACAACAGGACCAGCCGAAGGTTTTGATGGAAAATACGCTTTTTCCCACTCCCCATTTATTGACACTACCCAGAGAGTCAATAAAAAAGTTAATAATATAATTATTCGTTTCATTTGATTTCTAAAAGCTATTGTTGAACATACTGATGTACTCGTTTCACGTGAAACGAGTCATTATCTTACGCAAAGCCGCAAAGAAAATATTTTTCTACTTTGCGTCTTTGCGTGAGCAAAAAAAATCATCTATGCAAATACACGAGCAGCACAGAAATATCCGATGGAGTAACTCCACTTATCCGCGATGCTTGCCCAAGTGTTTGCGGTCGTATGTGTGAGAGTTTTTCTTTTCCCTCCGCTGAAAGCGAGCGAACACGCGTGTAATCAAAACTTTCCGGCACGGTTATATTCTCTGACTTTTCAAATTTCTCTACATCAATTTTCTGGCGAGAGATGTAGCCGTCGTATTTTAAGTCTATTTCTACTTGCTCAATGGATTCTTTTTCGATACGACCTTTTAAGTGTAGTCCACTTTCAAAGTGGGCTACACTTAGCAAATCCACCAACTTCACATTCGAGCGTTTTACAAGTTTTGCAATTGGTTCTCGCTGTGTAATCGGCATTTCGTTTTGAGACTTTAGATAATCGTTGACTTCCTCCGGGGCAATTGTATTTTCATTTACGAACTGCGAAAGTCGAGTTATCATTTCTTCTTTTTTGTCTAATCGTTGTTTTGCCACTTCATCAACAAGCCCAATGTTGTAACCAATTTTTGTCAATCTTCTATCCGCATTATCCTGTCGCAACAGCAAACGATACTCCGCACGCGAAGTGAACATTCGATACGGCTCGTCAATAAGCAAGTTCACCAAGTCGTCAATCAAAACTCCGATATATGCTTCGCTGCGCTTCAAGATAAACGGCTCTTTGTTGTGAACATAGTGCGCCGCGTTTATACCGGCAATCAATCCCTGTGCCGCCGCTTCTTCGTAACCGGAAGTTCCGTTGATTTGTCCCGCATGAAAAAGTCCACCAACAAGTTTTGTTTCCAGAGAAAGTTTGAGTTGATATGATGGAAAGTAATCGTATTCCACAGCGTAACCGTGACGAAGCATTTTTACGTTTTCCAACCCTGCAATTGTTCTCATTCCGTACAGTTGAATTTCTTGTGGAAGACTTGTGGAAAATCCGTTGACATAAACGAAGTTAGTTTTATATCCTTCCGGCTCAAGAAAAATATGATGACTTCCTTTGTCAGAAAATCGCGCAATTTTATCCTCAACTGATGGACAATATCGTGGACCTTTTCCTTTGATAATTCCTGTAAAGAGTGGCGAACGTTCAAATCCTTTGCGTAAAATTTCGTGCGTTTTTTCGTTCGTATGTGTCAAATACATCGGAATTTGAGCATTTATTATTTTCTCTGTTTGAAAAGAAAAAGGTTGCGGATTATCATCTCCCGGTTGCAACTCGATGCTTGAAAAATCTATTGAATCAATATCAATGCGAGGTGGGGTTCCAGTTTTCAATCTACCGATTTCAAAGCCAAGTTTTTCGAGCGATGGAGAAATTCCAGAAGACGACTTTTCCCCAAATCTTCCACCAACTGTTTGTGAAAAGCCAGTGTGCATCAAACTTCGTAGAAATGTTCCTGCGCAAATAACAAGCACAGAGCAATTTATTTGCCCGTGATAAGTAGTAGTAATTCCAGTAATTTTTCTTTCTTCGTTCGAATACTCTGAAAGAATTTCATCCACAGAATCCTCGAGTAAATCGAGATTTGTTTGAGATAGAATAAGTTCTCGTGCTTTTCGTGCATAAAGTTCTCTATCATTTTGAGAACGCGGCGACCAAACAGCCGGACCTTTTGACGTGTTCAACATTCGGAAATGAATTCCTGATAAGTCTGCAAGTTTTCCCATTACTCCACCGAGGGCATCAACTTCTCGTGCAAGTTGCCCTTTTGCGGTTCCGCCGATTGAAGGATTGCACGACATTCTTCCAATCGAATCTTTTGACATTGTAACGAGCAATGTTTTGCAACCAAGTTTCGCTGAAGCAATTGATGCTTCGATGCCGGCATGTCCGCAACCGATTACGATGATATCGTATTTATTTTTTGTTTGTTTCACGTGAAACTATTTTCCAATACAAAATTTTGAAAATATGTTATTCAGAATTTCTTCGGTTGTAACTTCGCCTGTAATTTCGCCAATGAAGTTAAGTGCGCTTCGTAAATCAAGGACAATCAACTCTGTCGTTTTCTCTTCAGAAACTCCATTCAGCGCGTTCTTGATGCACTCTTGTATTTTCCCGAAAAGTTCTTTATGGCGAGTATTGGTAAGCACAGAAACGTTTGCAATTTCTCCATTTTCATAAACTGTAAGTTCGAGAATTTTTTTTTGTAGTTCGATAATTCCTAAATGTGTTTTTGCTGATACAAAAACGTAATCTAAGTTTGTGTGTTCTATTTCTGTGCGAAGTTTATTTTGCCGCTCATCTGATAACAAATCTACTTTATTGAAAACAGTTATTTGCTTTTTTGTTTCAAAATTAAAATCAGATAATTTTGCAGTATCTCGAATAATTCCATCTGCGGTCATGCACGAAATCCACGGGAGACTGTTTTCCGCAGATTTTGCAAATTGCCGTTGATGAGTAATATTAGGTATGTTGATTTTTGAAACATCACTACAATCATTTGTCGCGTCGGTAGAATCATTCACAATTAATGTTAAATCCGCCGCCGCCATTTTCTCATAACTTCTTCGAATTCCTTCTTCTTCAATGATGTTTTTCGTTTCTCTAATTCCAGCAGTATCAAAGAAGCGAAAGAGAATGCCATCAAGAAGTAATTCACCTTCTACAACATCTCTTGTCGTGCCAGGAATTTCCGTAACAATTGCCTTGTTTTCTTGGAGCAAGGCGTTGAGCAAACTCGACTTGCCAACATTCGGTATTCCTGAAATTACAACGTTTACTCCATCTCTATAAAATCTGCCAATTTTATATGAGGCAAGCAAATTTTCTATTTTGCCAATCAAAAAATTTAATTCTGATACTATTTTTTCCTTTGTGGCAAACTGATAATCTTCTTCAACGAAATCAAGTTCTAGTTCCAGCATACTGCATAAATCTAATATCTTGCCACCAATTTTTTTTGTTTGGCTTGATAATTCCCCTTTGATTTGCGAAAATGAACATTTTTGTGCAATCTCAGAATTTGCCTTTATTAAATCCGCAACCGCCTCTGCTTGTGGCAAGTCAATCTTGCCATTTAAGAATGCTCTTTTGGTAAATTCTCCTGGTTCTGCAAGCCGAATCTTGTTTGTGAGCAAAATTTCTAAAATTTTTCTTGCCACAAAAATGCTTCCGTGGCAAGATATTTCTACTACGTTTTCCCCCGTGTAAGATTTTGCGGAAAGAAAAATTGTAGTTACAACTTCGTCAATAACATTTCCTTTTCCATCGGTAAAGTTACCAAAATGAGCAGTATGTGTTTTCGCTAGGGAAAGCTTTTGTTTTCCATCGAAAAATTTTTCCACGGAAGTAATTGCATTTTTTCCACTTACACGAAGAACGGCTAATCCTCCTTCGCCAAGCGGAGTTGCAATTGCGGCGATTGTATCTTCTAACGAATACATAGTTAAAGGAAATAATACAAAAATAAATTTTCACCATCAAATATTTGAATGCTATAAAATGATTTTGTAATTTTTACTTATGCGTTATCAATTAGAATTTCTCGGATATAAATTTCTTGAGGTTATATTAAATAAAATACCGATTTCTTCAGTACAAGTGATTGGAAAAATTTGCGGAAGGTTTTTTTATCATCTCCTTTCTTCAAGAAAAAAAATTGCCGAGAAAAATTTACAAACTGCATTTCCTGAAAAATCAAAGAACGAAGTTCGCATTCTCACCCGCTGCTCATTTGAAAATATTGGAATGACGATATTCGAATTTTTACGTTTAAAAAAAACATCCATCGAACAACTTGAAAAAACTATTCTATTTGACGATAGCAATTTCTTTTCGAAAATTCATAGCAAGAAGAATGGAGCGGTATTATTATCGGGACATATTGGAAATTGGGAATTGCTTGCCGCAAGAGTTGGGGTGTCTCTTTCGCATCCATTAATTGTAATAATAAAAACGCAGCACAATGAGAAAGTAAACAAGGAAATAAATCGTATTCGTACAAAATTTGGAAATGAAGTAATCCCAATGGAACACGCAATAAAAGTTGCAATGAGAACCTTGAATGAACAAAAAGTTCTTGCGCTACTTTCGGACCAAAGCGCGCCAAAAGAAAGCGTATATGTAAATTTTTTTGGAAGGAGCGTAGCCACTTTTAAGGGCCCTGCGGCATTTTGTTTGAAAACGAGAGCACCATTATTTATGTTATTTTGTATTCGACAGAAAAATTTTTCGTATAAAATATATTATGAAGAAATTGAGTACGACGACCTGAAAGAATACACAGACGAAAATATTCAAATCCTCACCCAGCGACATACGACGATACTCGAAAAAGTAATACGTCAATATCCCGAGCAGTGGCTATGGATGCACCGAAGATGGAAAAACGTGCAATGAAAATCCTTATCATTCAAACTGCGTATATCGGGGATGCTGTGCTTACGCTTCCGTTAGTTCAGGCAGTAAAACAATGGTTTCCCAATGCTACTGTTGATGTTGTTGTAATTCCATCAACCGTGAACGTATTAGAAAATCATCCGTTAATTTTTGAAACAAAAGTTTTTGATAAGCACAAGAAAGATTCTGGATTTCTAGGGCTGCTCCGAACCGCGAAGAACTTGCGAAAAATGTGTTACAACATTGCACTTATCCCGCATCGTTCGTTGCGAAGTTCGTTGCTTGCGCTGGTTGCACAAATACCGAAACGCATTGGTTTTTCTACAAGTAGTGGAAAGTTTTGGTTGACAAATATCGTTGAGTGTGAAAAAAATATTCACGAAATAGAGCGCAACTTGCTGTTACTTGAGCCATTGGGATTTTCAACGAAAGAAAAAATTCTTCCCAATCTTTTTCCTTCTGAACGTGATAAAAAAACCGTCTCAGATTTTTTTATTCAACAGAACATTCCTGCGGAAAGAACCATCATAGCCATTGCACCGGGAAGCGTTTGGAACACGAAGCGTTGGTTGAAAGAGCATTTCATTTCTCTTTCAAAAAAATTTTCGGAAAAAAACTTTTCTATTATTTTTGTTGGGGGAAAAAACGATGAGCGCCTTTGTGCAGAAATACAACGTTCTGTATCAGAAAAAAACATTTTCAATTCTGCTGGAAAATTTACTCTTCTTCAATCTTCAGAAATTATTCATCGAAGTAGCGTTCTCGTAAGCAATGATTCGGCGCCGATGCATTTGGCGGTAGCAATGCGAACTCCTGTGGTAGCAATATTCGGGGCGACAATTCCCGAGTTCGGTTTTGCGCCGAACGGAGAATTTGATTCCATTATCGAAATGAAAAGTCTTTCGTGTCGCCCGTGTGGAATTCACGGTGGAAATGTTTGCCCAATTCAAATGTTTGATTGTATGAAAAATATTTCCGCAGAAATGGTTTTTGATGCAACAATTTCAGTGTTGAAAAAAATACCAATGAAAAAGTCTTAACATTCATCGTATTGTTATGTCATCATACTCACCCGAACAAATTCACAAGTGTTTCTCCGAATCGAATGATTTCGACGAAATCTTTGATGCATTTGAAAGTGCTTTGCTTCAACAGATTGACGATATTGGGATGTATAGCCAATTGTTTTGGAATCCATCACTTTCACCAGAAGAATTATGTTTGTTCGGAGAAAAACTTGCGAAAGAATTTTCCCATATTTCCTACGATGTATACTTCTGGCTCGCATCCGTTTTTGAAACTACATATGCGCAAAAAGATAATTACGAACTTGCGTTCACATATTACAGAAAGGCGGCGAAAGTAAATGCAAATGAAATTGCGCCGTACGTAAAACTGTGCGATTGTTTCGACCCGATTGTCAATCTTCCACCAATTGATGATTTGATTTCATTTCTTGTTGAAGGTATTGAAGTTGTTTCCGAGCCGAAACAATTGTTCGAATGGTTAATTCGTTTGTACGAAATCAAAGGAGAAGGAGAGAAAGGAGAGATGTATGCAAGAAGACTAAGAGAATAAGTATGGTTTAAAGAATTTCTTTCATCAATTCCTCCACCCGACGAAAAAAATGTTCCCTGTCAAAATCTGAAAATCGTTTGCGAGCATAGAGAGAAATTTCATTTCTTAAATTTTCATTGGAGGCAACCTCGAGCGTTTGCCTTTTCAAATCAGTAGTTGTTTCCCACAAAAATCCGTTCATTCCATTTTGCACAATTTCTTTTTGCCCACCTTTATTTACAACTATCGGAACAGCATTTGCGGACATTGCTTCAAGCGTTGACATCCCAAAATGTTCCGCGCGCTCGGGAAATTTTTCTTCATCAACTTCATAACCGGCTGCATGCCAAAATATTGAAGCGCGATTGTACCATTCTTTCAGTTTTGCATACGGTTCATTGAAATGAAAGTGAACGGGAAAATTTTGGTTTTCTTTTTGCAGTTGCTCAACCATTTTTTTTGTCCTTACATCTCCCGCAACGCTTCCAACGATATGATATTCCCAATCGTGCAAATCTTTTTTTGAAAGTTCTCGAAACGCTTTTGTCGTAATATCATATCTCTTTTGATTGTATAATCCTGCAAAAATTCTTCCGACACTTAAAATTATTTTTTCTTTCTTTATTCCTGCAAGAAAAAAATCATCAATTGGGGGAGAAAGAATAAAACTATTTCTGTTGTGATGATGAAGTAAAGAATTCCGCACGTATTCGGAATACACGGCAACGAGAGAAATATTTTTGCTTCGTTTCAGTAGTTGCATTCGGAATAAATCTTTCACGCTTTCTTTTGCTTTCCCTCTTGCAAATTTTTTAATTGCGCTTGTAACATTGATTTTTCCGTACGGTGCTTGCAAAATAAAAACTGTCGCTTTGGCGTTAGAGGGAATTGCGCGAAAATTTGTAAGAGCAAACAACACATCACACTGTTTTGAAATCGCCTTCACTTCAGAAAGATTTTTTATTTGTTGCGACTGAACATTCGACAAATCAGCGTTGTAATACATTGCTAACTTTTCTGTTGAAAAATTTTCTTCCGCATACAGAAATGTAACGTTCGTAGTTTTATTTTTCGACAAAACCTCACCAAGAATCGTAACAACTTTTTCTCCGCCGCCGAGCGAAGACCAATATGGATTATAAATTGCGATGTTCATCTCTCGCAAATAAGGTTTGTTGTTCCGTCAATGCTTGCAACAGAAAAAATTTCCTCGTCGTTTGCCTTGTAGATTTTTTTCTTTTCCTCGTCAATAATGGAAAGTGAAAAGCCAATTGCGCGAAGTTCGTTCAAATATTGTTGGGGAGAAAAACCGCATTGCTCAATCATTGTTGGATAAAATTCTGTGACCAATTTCAGCTGTGGATTTGCGGCAAACGTTTGTTTCATTCCTTTCAACGCATACATTTCCGCTCCTTCAATATCAATTTTCAACAAATCAATTTTCGTGTTTTGGTTTTGAAAAAACTCATCTATGGAAATTGTTTCGACTTGAACTGATTTCGACTTCAAGCCGGAATTAAAAATTTGATGTCCGCCGGAAAGATGTTCATCCATAAATAATTCTAATGTTCCTTTTTTATCTGAAACTGCTTTTTGAACAGCAGTAATATTTCGCGCATTGTTCGCAACAATATTTCTTTGCAAGAAAGAAAAATTTGAAGGAGCAGGTTCAAAACAAAATACTTTTCCTTTTTCTCCAACGCATTTCGATGCGAGAATTGAATAATAACCAATGTTTGCGCCAATATCTACAAGCGTCATCCTCGATTTCAAAATTGATTTTATTAAATCGGTTTCTGTTGGTTCGTAGCGTGTATGTACAAGAAATAATTTTCCAATCGCTTCGTCTTCCGGGTCAACGAAAAGTTTTATTCCTTCAATTTCAATTTGTGTTACGGATTTTGGGCGGAAAAGGTTGTAGATGAAGTCGCGAAGTTTTTTTAGAAACGGAATTTTCCCAAGTCCGCTTCCTTTGAGTATGCGCTGAAAAAATCTGAAGAGTGAGAAGAAGAGTTGTTTCATTGCTTATTCTTTTGAAAAGATTTTTTTAGAAAACGAAACTGCATCTTTGTACCGGAGAACAACATTTACAAGTTTCACCTGAACTTTTCCAAAGCGAACAAGCGTAAACGAATACGTGAACATCATCAAAACAGAAGTGAGAACAATGGAAATTGCTCCCCCGATAATTCCGCTGAATAAAATTCCGAGATAAAACAACGCGATTGCAACAAATACATTTATTGTGCTTGCAACAAATACTTCCTTCATTTTTCCGATTCCATAGAGAAAACTCGAAGCAACTCCAATTGTTGGAATACATATTCCGGCAACAGCAAGAATACGAAGAACCGGAATCGCTTCGGGATATTTGTCAACATATAAAAGAGAAATTATTTGCGGGGCAAAAAACCAAAAGAATAGCGCTACGGGAAAAACAAGCACAGTAAAAACGAACATTGATTTTTCTGCAAGAGCAAGAAGTTCGGAAGAATTATTTTGCGCTGAAAGTTTTGAAGATGTTGGCATTAAAAACGTAATGATGACTTGTAACACGACATCAAAAACGCGTGTGAAAATTTTTGCGGCATTGTACACCGCAACAGAAATTGGTCCGAGGACGGTTGCAAGAATAAAACTATCCGCTTGTGTGTATAGCGTATATGTTGCCGACGCACCGAAAGAATATTTTCCATAATGCCAAAACTTTTTCGCTGTTTCTTTTTCGATGCTCAATTGAAATAAACTTTTCAATATTCCTTTGCGAAAAGAAAACGGAACAATAACTATTGCAAGTAATGAAGACAATGCAAGTGTGATTGTGTTAATTAACAATATTGTGAACGCGGTTTGGTTCGCAATGTTTTGAAAAGCAAATGCGATAAGAAGCAACGAGCCGAGAAAATACACGGCATTTATCCAAAACATTTGCTTGATTTGTATTTTCGATTGGAACAAATATAAAATTACTGTTCGCAGCGAAGAAAGAATTAGCATTAAGGGAAGAAACCACGCAAGCAATGAAAACGATGGAGAATGAAAAAGTTGCGCAAATTGCTCTTTCAACACTGCAATGAGTGCTCCAAAAATAACAACGAAGGATACATACATCCAATTTCCCGTTGTTACAATTTCGGAAATCTCTTCTGTTTCGGCGGCATATTTTACCATTGGCTGCAACGCAAAACTCGAACCAGCCGCAACAAGAAGAAGAAACAAATTTTGAATCAGCACGTACGTTCCGAACTCTTCTTTTGGTAAAACGCGTATAACAAGAAACACAAAACCAAGCCCGTAAATTGCAGGCAAACTTTTATCTGCAAATCCCCAAAAACCTTTTTTGAGATGTTTACCGAATTCCATTTACATTCCTAATTCTTTCGATTCACGTTTTGCGCGAATGTAAGTTGTGAACACGCCAAGAGGAAATGTAAACGGAATGATGAACCAATAATACCAATCTGCATATCGCCACAGTAAACGCAGATTGCTTTTGAGTTTGTTCCAATTTTTAAACCAAGAAAAATTTCCGCCAGAACTTACAGAAACTTTATGATACGCAACCGAAGAAGGAGCATACATCAATTTGAAACCAACTTTCTTTGCGCGTAAACACCAATCTGCGTCTTCGCCGTAAATAAAATATGATTCGTCTAACATTCCGATTTTATCTATGACTTCACGTTTTACGAGCATACAACAGCCCGTGATATAGCCAACTTCTTCTTCGTTATTGAATTGTCCCACGTCAATAGTACGAATTCCCCGATGCTTTGTTATTCCCGTTTTCAAATTAATAGTTCCACCAGCGAACCAAATTCTTTTATTGTCTGTGTAGTAAAAAATTTTTGCGCCGACAATTCCAATTTCATTTTGATTTCCTGCAACGATTATGAGTTCGGAAAGAAAATTTGGTTCGACTGTTGTATCGTTGTTGAGAAGTAAAATGTAGTCTGCATTGTTTTGTAAAGCGTATTGTATTCCAATATTATTTCCACCGGCAAAACGTAAATTCTCTTTATTGACGAGTAATTCTACGTTTGGAAAATCAGTACGAATTGCCTCAACGCTTCCATCGTGCGAAGCATTATCTACAACAAGAATTTTGAAATTTGAATACGAAACTTTCTGCAGCGAAGACAAACATTCAAGCGTATCGTTTTTCCCGTTCCAATTGACAAGAATTATGTAAACGAGTGGAGACAAAATTATATCAATTGTTTTTTTATTCGTTCACAATCAGCATCCACCATCATTATTACAAGATTTTCAAACGATGTTTTCGCATTCCATCCAAGATTAGTAAATGCTTGAGAAGCGTTTCCAAGCAAACGAAATGTATCCGTTTTCCGGAAAAATTTGGGGTCGCTTACTACGTGATTATGCATTTCCAATCCAACACGATGGAATGCAATTTCGCAAAAATCTTTTACGCTATGGGAAACACCCGTTGCAATAACATAATCTTGCGGCGTTTCTTGTTGTAGCATTAACCACATTGCTTCGACATAATCTCCGGCAAATCCCCAATCGCGTTCAGCGGATAAATTTCCAAGAACAATGTTATCGTCAAGCCCGCACTTAATTCGCGCTACGCCGTTTGTAATTTTTCTTGTAACAAATTCAAGCCCGCGGCGTGGCGATTCGTGGTTATAAAGAATTCCGGAAACAGCGAAAAGGTTATAGTTCTCACGATAGTTTACCGTTACAAAATGTCCGTACGCTTTTGCCGCACCGTATAGCGTTCGCGGAGAGAACGGAGTGCGTTCGTTTTGTGGAACATCGTGGACGTTGCCGAACATTTCACTGCTGCTCGCTTGATAAAAACGAATCTTCTTGTTCACGAGACGCACAGCTTCCAACATTTTTGTTACACTGATTGCGTTGAAATCCGCGCTCAATATCGGTTGCGTCCACGATGTAGGAACAAATGAATGTGAAGCAAGATTGTAAATTTCATCAGGGTTTGCTTCTTCCAGTAGTCTGATAATAGAAAGTTGGTCAAGCAAATCCGCTTTACGCAAAATGAGTTTGTCGCGGATGTGTTCAATGCGTTCAAATTTTTCCGTAATGTCGTGGCGAACCATTCCATAAACAGTGTAGTTTTTATGCAATAATAGTTCGGCAAGGTAGGACCCGTCTTGTCCAGAAATACCGGTTATGAGTGCAGTTTTCACCATAGAGAATTATGAAATCATTCAGAATTATTTTTTTGTGCAATCATTGTTATTCTGTCTCCGAACACATTGAGCGTGCGTGTTAATACGTAATTGGGATATTGAAAAAATTTCTTTGCAAGATTATGAAGTAATGAATTTCTCAAAGCTATTTCCGACGGCTTCATCGCAGTACTTTGTATCTCAACAACGGTAAATCCATTTTGTATAAGTAAATATTTTATGCTTGTCGGACGAAATTCCAACAAATGATACGGCGGAAGATTTACCGTTGCATTTTTTCGTAGAATGCGATAAGCAAAAAAGCCAAAGCGTGAAAATAGCGTGTTCGTCTGTGTTGGGCATAATATAATAACACGGGCATTCGGTTTTGAAATGCGATGAATTTCTTTCATTACAGAAACGGGATTGGGAATATGTTCAAGTACGTCGCCTATGAAAACGGTATCGAAAAAATTCTGTTCATAGTTTGCAGAAAGTACATCACCGGTAATCACGTTGAGTCCGAACTTATTTCTCGCATTTTGAGCTGCTTCATCGGAAAGTTCAACGCCGTACGTTTCGTAACCTTTTTCACGGACTGCGTTCAGGAGATGCCCGCTTGCGCATCCAACATCCAAAAACGTTCCACGGGGTTGCTGTCGAGAAATTTTTTCAAGAAGTTCATGGCTAATTATTCGTTCACCTTCTTCTTCAAAACAATTTCCCGCGTGACCACAACGATATTCTCCGCGTTCAAAATAATCACGCGAGTATAATTCAACAAGTTCTTGCGATGTTGGTTGCGGATGAATGAAAATCATTCCGCACTGTTTGCATTTCATTGCTTGAAGCCATTTTTTTTTGAACTTGTAACCAAAAGGAATTTGATGGATGGAGCATGACGAACAAAGGATGCAAGAAATATTTTTTTCACTCATAGAAATAAAACAAGAAAAATATAATGATTTACTATTTTGGAATTTTATTTTGTGAAAAATAAAAAAAGGGCGCAGCAAACGCCGCGTCCTTTTTCGTTCGGGAAGAATTCTGATACTATTTTACCAGCATCATTTTTTGCGTTGAAACGAAACTCCCTGCAGAGAGTTTGTAAATGTATGTGCCCGAAGGTAGATTTGACGCATCAAATTCTATGGTGTAGTATCCTGCATCTTGTGTTTTGTTGATTAACGTACGGATTTCTCGTCCAAGAATGTCGTAGATTTTCAACGTTACCAACTGCGTTCCTGCGAGCGAATACTGAATTTTCGTCGCTGGGTTAAACGGATTAGGATAATTTTGCAAAAGCACGTATTGAGAAGGAGCAGAAGAATTATTGTCCCTTACTCCAACAATACCATCTACAAAATTCAATGCACCAATGACAAAGCGTTCAACGGGTGAACCGGGAGGACTATCAATAGCAGGTCGTAATGAACTAATATCAACACCAAACGTAGCAACGGTAAAATTATCGGTTAAATTACCAATTGCATTTAAACTATCAAGTCCGCGGAATTGATACAATGGCACCCAATTGGTTCCGATGTATGGTCCTAAAACTTCAGGATAGACACCAATGGTACTGTCTGCGATGCCGGAATTAATTTCGACACCAACTAATCCTTGATTTGCACCTGATGTTGGACGGTCTGCAAGATAGTCAACGCCTAAATAATTGTTCAAGAAATCTAAATCAAGATTTGATGAACCGGGACGTCCGTGTTGCCATCCAATATCTTCCGAAAAAACAATTAGTTTTGATTTCATACCGGAAGTACCGCCGCTTAAATATGCTTTGATAGAGTCGCGTTGTACAGCAGATGCAGTGCTCGTATTTTCACCTAACCAAATTACTTTTTTGAAATCGCGTAATGAAAAAGAAATAGTTGAACTTATTGTGCCGCGATTCATAATTTCGTATGTAATGCCATATCTTGCAAGAACTGCGGTTACAGAATCAAGACTTGTTCTGCTATCCGTAATTGTTGAATCGTATGTTACTAATACTTCGCCACGCCCCTGACGTTTCAGCGTGAGGTCAAACGTTTGCGCCGATTTCAACGAATCGTTGCCCGCATAGCCCCACACAGCCCATTGACCGATAACGGAATCTCCGGGATTTAATCCGAAACTTGCTAACGTTGCGTCAACTTCGTAGTTCTTCATAGTCATCATCGTATCCAATCCATCATTGTTAGAAATCATTGTGAACACGGGGGTAGCAATGGATGGAATTCCAAATTTCCATTGATACATAACTCCCGGACCCGAAGAACCCCAGTTAATCATTACCGTTGAGGAATTGTTGGAAGACGTTACAAGTGTTGCGCCCGATGGAGGGGAATACAAATTAAACGGCGAAAGAGTAGGAAGTTCGCGTTTCAACGTAATCGCGCGTGGACCGTTGGTAGATTTTAATGAGTCATTTTCTGCATTGTTTCTGTACGCCCAAATGTCCCAAGACCCAACGAGTGATTCACCTTGAGCAACGCCTGCATCATTTAGGATTTCATCTAATTCTCCCAATGTCATCGTCAAAGAATTAGTTGAGGAAAATTGCGTAAGTAATCGTTGCGGCAACGCTGTTCCGAATACCCAATTGTATGTTGCTCCTGCTGCTGCGGTATCCCAAGCAAACGTGATGTCGTCGTGAGAACCGGGAAATGTTGTTACGGTTATTCCGGCTTCGGGAGAATTTATGACAAAAGGATTGAGCGGACCTGATTCGGTATTTGCTAATTCCAATCCGAATAATCTATCGGGAGCTCCTTGAAATACGCCGCCAAGTGTTGCTTTTCCCATAGCCAATCCTTTGGTGATGAATAAACCGCCTGCAATTGCATTTGCTCCTGCTGTAGTAATTTTCGTTTTGATGTCAAACGTTACCCCTGTTGCTTGAAGCGTTGTCAAATCAAATTGATGAATCAGCTGGGGAAAACCTTGTCCTTGACTTTGGTCCCATACCCACAAAAACGGACCTTCGGGGGTATAGGGGTCGTACGCAGAACCATATTTTGCTGTTAATACATTGGTCATCGTTGCAATAACTGTTCCGGTTCTGCTTACACAAGTGAGAGCATCATTCCAACCGCTTACCCAAAATCCGTCGCGAATCTGGTCATAAGCAATAGAGCGGATACTCGCAACAGACGTTGTAATTGTGCTAATAACTGACATTATTGTCGGGTCAATAACAGCAATCATATTTCCTGCGGCAATTCCTCCGTATAAATATTGACCATCCCACGCTAAATCCCGAACGCCGGTTGCGCCGGAATAATTACCTAATGGCAATGAATCTATAAATGTTCCGTCGGATGCGAAACGCAAGAACATATTTCTGTTCCATTTGGTAACATAAAATATGTCGCCGGCATATTCTGCTCCGGCGCTTCCTAAACCTGAAAGCGCTTGTAAATCATAATCAAACTGAACATCCCATTGTTCTTCTGAAAACTGACTTGAAGAAATAGGAATATCCGTTGGTTTGAACGGGCTTCTCTCTGCTTCCTGAGCAAATAACTTTATTCCAGAAAAAAGCACGAGAACGAAAAGTAAATAACGATACAACATTGAATTGTTTTCCTTATGAATTTGTGAAAAAAAATTATTGCTTAATATATCGGAATATGAATTGTAATTCAAAGGTAAAGAAAAAAAATTTAGATAAATTCATTTGTTATTTAAGCACTACGAACTTCTTCGTTTCTGTGTTGCACAACTTACCATGTTGTGTAACGAATATGCGATAAACATACATTCCGCTTGTTAAAGCACTTGCATCAAACTCAACTTCGTGTTTCCCCGCTTCTTTTGTTTCGTTATTTAATAGTGTTGCCATTTCTCTTCCGAGAATATCGAATACTTTCAGCGTAACATTACTAATTGCCAACATCGAAAAGCCAATAGTCGTTTTCGGATTGAACGGATTCGGATAGTTTTGCGAAAGTGAAACCGCAGAAGGAATGTTATTAGAAATTTCTTGCGCACCCATAATTATATTGTACGAAAACGCAGACCGTCCATGAGTAAACGCAACAAGTTTTCGCGTCGGTGAATGAAGCGTTAAATCGTGAACGGAAACATCGGGAAAATTTTCGCCGAGAATATTCCACGTTTCTCCTACATTTGTTGTGAACATAACGTTCAAATCCGTTGCGATATAAAGATGCGAACGATTTTGCTCGTCCACAATGACATCATTGATAGGAATATCGGGGAGCGATTCGCCGATGTTGCTCCACGTTGCACCGAAATTGGTTGTTCGAAAAATATGTCCTCCAAAATCATACACATTGAAACCGGAAAGAGTTACATACGCAATGTTTGCAGATTCCGGGTCAACGCTTACACGCGTTGCCCAACGATTCGGAAGCGAGTCGTCAATGTTTACCCAGTTTGTTCCGCCGTTGGTTGTTACCCACACGCGCGAGTCATCTGTTCCGACATAAATAACATTCGAATCCGTTTGCGAAACATCAATCGTAGAAATTGTTCCCACTCGTCCACCGTTCCCGTATGTTAAATCGCCGCTGATGGCAGTCCAGTTTTGCATATTATCTTTTGTACGATACACGCGTTGCGTTCCTACGTATAATGTTTTGGGATGCTGCAAATCCATTGCAATCGGTGTTGACCAATTAAATCTGTCGTTGGCGCCTATTCCGTTCGTTCCGTCCTCAAACGAATTTCCGCCATCGGTAGAAAATCCTAAACCACCGTTTTGATATTCTGCATAAACAAAATTAGAATCCGTCGGGTCAACGAGACAGTAAAAACCATCGCCTCCATAAATTTCAGACCAACTACTGTGGGTGCTATTGCTTGTTCTCAATGTTCCGTTATCCTGCGTTCCGCCAAGAAGTTTATTCGAAAACTGAAAATCTATTGTTCCCGCATAAAACTGTGTTATCGGAAGATTCAATGATTTATTCCACGATGTTCCTCCGTTGGTTGAAACAAAAATTCCGCCGTCGTTTCCCAAAACAATTTTATTCGGATTCGATGGAGCGTATTCCATAGCGTGTTGGTCAACGTGTACATCAAATGAAAGAATGTCTGAAAATGAAGTTCCTCCGTTCGTGGATTTGTAAAACGAAGTCATTCCTAACCAAACGACGTTCGCATTGGTCGGATGAACAACGATAATATTATTGTACCACACCTGCGACTCGAACATTTCCGCGCCATCATTAACCTGATGCCAATCATTTCCTCCATTCGTAGATTTGTAAACTCCTTTTACGTTCACACCGTCTGCAACAAGCGCAAATATCGTATTTGGGTTTGAAGACGAAATTGCAAGCGAAATTCTTCCAAGATTTTCATCGTTATTTGGAAATCCGGCTGTTACTTGCGTCCAGTTCTCTCCTCCGTTGGTTGAAAGAAAAAGTCCGCTTGCAACACCGGAAATAACACTGTACCGCGGCGTTCGGTACCGTGTCCACATTGCCGCAAACATTCTGCTCGAATTCATTGGATGAAAAACAATATCTGTTGCTCCCGTCGTATCGTTGAGAAAGAGAACGCGATTCCAGTTTGCACCTCCGTTGGAAGACTTGAACACTCCGCGCTCTTGTGTTTTTCCGCGATACAAACCAAGCGCGGCAACAAAAATTTCTTGCGGATAATTGGGATTGACAACTATTTTTCCGATGTGTCCCGTGCTTTCCAAACCAATGTTTGCCCACGTTTCACCGCCGTTGGTTGTTTTCCATACGCCGTTTCCGGGATACGTTGCAACTCCCGCAGGATTCGCTTCTCCCGTTCCGACATAGATACAATTAGGATTTGTCGGGTCGAACGAAAGCGCGCCGATGGAAAAATGTTCGTTGAAAATATTTGTCCACGTGTTCCCATTATCTGTTGTTTTCCATACGCCGCCGGAAGCAGAGCCGGCGAAAAAAATATTTTCGTTTGTCGGATGAATAATAAGCGATGTAATTCTCCCGCCAATGTTTGTTGGTCCGGCAAGCGTCCACATTCCTGACGTTTTTTTATTTGCAAAGCGTGTGTTCATTTCGCTTTTTGCGTTTTCCAAAACTTGGAAAGGAATATCTTCGCGCGGAAAACTTCGTTGTGTAATAAACCAATCGTTATCGAGGTTTTCCTGTTCTTTAAAAAATCCGTTATCGTTGTTATGGTGATACGTTATAAAAAAATATGCAATGAAAAACGGAAGAGAAAGAGAAATTGCAAATGCGAATTTGGGCTTCATAAAAAAACGGATACCGAATAATGAAAAAGTTGCATCAACATAGTTAAAACAAGTGTTTGAAAAAAAAACTTCACGGGTTCCGCAAGTATTGAATGTTTAACTTCTGTATTTTCTACTTCGCAAAACTATCCGAATCCGTCCAATTCGAAAACGACTATTGGCTTTTGGCTGTAGGCAGTTAGTAAAGTATTCGGCATTCTTGGGGGAGAAATGGCAACGCTTTTAAATAACGAAACGCAAGAAGCAAGGAAACATAAATAGTAATAAAAAGAGGTAAGATATTTTAGTGAATCTTTGAGAATCTCGAGAATAGATGTACCAAATATTTTTTTTGCCGTGATATGAATCAATAGAATTTCTATTATGAATTTCCTATTTTTTACAAGAATTATATATCATCTTTTTCACAAGAGTATTTTATGCGTATTCAAAACTATCTAAAAATATGTTTGGGTCTTTCAATGTTAATTACAATGTCTGTTTTTTCCCAAACTTCAACATCGTGGATTGGAGGAAGCACGAATTGGAGCACTTCGTCTAACTGGACAAACGGCGTTCCCAATTCGGCGGTAGATGCGATTATTGGAGATGCAAGTTTTACAGGTTCCAATCAACCGAACTTAAGCGCGTCCTCATCGTGTAAATCGCTAACTATTGGCAATGGAACGAAAACTTCAACTCTTACATTAGACCAAACGCTTACGGTTTCCGGAAATGTGTTAATAGGAACAAATGGTACAATTAATCATTCCAACGGTGTAACGTTTTCGTTATCAGGCGATTGGACAAAGTACGGAAACTATACTACGTTGAGTACCAGCGACCAAGTAACGTTTAACGGAACAACACAATCCATAAACGGCGGAACGGCGTTTCGAAAACTTACAATCAATGCAGGAAGCACGGTTACGTTGAACGCGAACATTTCTGCGTCAAGAGCCGTGGCGATAAGCGGAACATTCAATCCGAATGAATCTCCAACATATTTGTTCACGGGAAGCAATACATTGACCGTGAACAACGGTGGAAAACTTCTTGTCAAAGCGGAATTGTACTCACAAAATTTTACAGGATTTTCCGGGACAACATTTAATACAGGAAGCACTGTTGAATACGCTTCAACAACAACAAACCAAACAATAAGCAGTTCATACACGTATTCAACACTTCGAATCAGCGGCGCAACAACAAAATCGTTAAGCGCAAACCTCAACGCACTTTCTTCGGTAAATTCTTCCGACGGAAATATCGTCGTTACGGAAGGAACATTCGACCTTTCTTCGTACACAGCCAACAGAGGAACAACGGTTGCCGGCGGAACTCTTACTGTCTCCAATGGAGCAACTCTGAAAGTTGCGGGAACAAAGTCTCTTCCTTCCAATTACGCAACACATTCGTTTGGGGGAACCAGCACGGTTGAATACTCCGGAGCGGACCAAACAATTGATTTAGAATCATTCGGAAATTTATCCTTAAGCAGCAGTGGAGGTTCGGCAATAAAAACGCTTCCTTCGACATCAATGACAATTGGCGGAAATTTTTCGACAAGTATTGGAGGCGGAACAAGCGTATCAGTAATAGCAAATGCGGCTCTAACGATAAACGGAAATGTGTCTCTCGGTTCTTCCACAACTTTTGATGGCAGTTCTTTCACGCATAATATTATAGGGAACTGGACGAACAATGGAACATTTACGGGAAATACGAGCACGATAAATTTTTCCGGAACGAATGCAGTAATTAGCGGAACAGGGAATAATAATTTCAATAATGTCGTAATTTCCGGAAACGGGGTAACTTCAAATTCGGTAACGAATATAAATATTGATGGAAATATTTCCACAAGCGGCACAGGAACATTTTCTCACGCTGCTGGTGACGGAATTCTTACAATGTCCGGCGCATCAAAAACAATTTCCGGAACAGGAATTACGTTTGGAAATCTTACCATCACTAATTCGGTTACGACAACAACCTCATTTTCTATTGCAGGAAACTTCGTTGTGAACGGAACGTTTTCTGCCTCCTTAGGAACAATGACGATAAGTGGGAGTTCAAAATCAATTAGCGGAAGCGGAACAATTACAATGAATGCAATCAATGTTACGGGAACGATTTCTACATCGGCAAGTTTTTCACTCAATTCGTATCTCACGGTGAGTGGTTCTCTCTCCGCAACATCGGGCGCCGTTACGTTTTCTGGAACAACAACTCTTTCGGGAACGGCAAATCTTTTCAATGTTATTTTAAACGGTACAAAACTTCAACTTGGAACCGGATCTGTGTTGGGAGTTGCGGGAAGTTTAACATTGAGCGCGGGAACTTTCGACGTTACCTCTACGACACCAAATACGGTTGATTTCAACTCGACTTCTTCGCAATCAGTGATTGGAACGACATACAACAACGTAAGTTTTTCTGGGAACGCGACAAAAACCGCAGGAAGCGCATTGACGGTGAACGGAGATATTTCGATAAATGCCGGAGCAACATTTAATGCGAGTTTCTATACGCATTCCTTGTATGGAAACTGGACAAACAACGGCACATTTACCGCAAGCACAAGCACGATTCAATTTGTTGGAGGAAACGACGCTGCAATTTCCGGCGCTTCAACATTCAATATTCTTACGGAAAACAAAAATTCTTCTTCAAACAATATTTTATTAAACAGCAACGTATCCGTAGCAACACTCAATATGACCTCGGGAAAAATGACTACGGGAAACAATGCAGTAACCATTACCACGACAAGAACCGGCGGAGGAATAATTTTGGGAACGATTTCACGAACGCATATTTTTTCGAACGGAACTTCGTATGCGTTTGAAGGTCCGTTCAATACGATAACTTTTGCAAGCGGCGGCGCGGGAATTTCTTCGGTAAGCGTTACTGTTACGAGTGGCGCCGTGAGTGATTTTCCGTTTGGCGGTTCTGTTAATCGTGAATATAATGTGAGCGTTACGGGAGGAGCATACAACGCAACATTACGCTTACACTATGATGATGCGGAGTTAAACGGCAATTCCGAAACTGCAATGTCATTATGGAAGTATTCCGGCTCATGGTCAAGCTCGGGAAAAACATCCAACAGTTCAACGGATAATTGGGTTGAACTCAATAGTTTAACGAACATTGGAACACGTTGGACATTATCGGAAGACGTCAATGCGGCGAGATGGAACGGTTCGGTAAGTTCTGCATGGGAAAATGTTTCAAACTGGACTGCAGTACAAGGAGTGCCGTCGCTTCCCCCTTCGGCAAATGATATTGCGCAGTTGGGAACGGTATCATTTGTCAATCAACCGATTATCAGTTCTGCTGTTTCCGTGAAGAGTATAAAATTCGGAAGCGTACAAGCAGCCGTTCTTTCAGTAAATTCCGGTTCACTAACTACTTCGGGAAATATTGGCGGAACGTGGAGCGCCGATGCAGCACATACTATCAGCATCGGTGCGCAATCTATGTCAATTGGCGGAGATATAGATTTGAGTGATGGAACAACCGGTCGAACAATCAGTTTAAGCGCAAGCACAGGAACAATAACAATTTCCGGTTCGCTTACGCAATCGGGAGGAGCAGTGGTTTCGTTCACGGGCGCAGGAAATTTGAATATCGGAAGCAACTATAATTTTTCCAACGGAACTTTTTCTGCGAATACCAGCACTGTAACCTATAATGGTGCAGGTACGCAAACAGTGGCGCCGGTAACATATTATCATCTAACTTTTGATAAAACACTCGGAACAGCAACGCTTTCGTCATCAGCGTCGGTGAATGGGAATTTTACTCTTTCTACCAATGGTACTTTTGAAGCAAATGCAAATCTCATCATCGCAGGAAATGTATCCATTGGCGCTGGCACTACGATGAATGGGAATGGTTCTACTATTTCGGTTGGCGGGGATTGGACAAACAACGGAACATTTACTGCAAGTACGGGAACTGTTGTTTTTAACGGAAGCAGCAGTCAAGCAGTTTCTACAACAACATTCAATAATCTTACTGTGAATAAAACCGCTGGAATACTTTCTCCTTCGGGAAATTTAACCGTGAATGGTGATTTTTCATTTTCTAACGGAACAGTTAACCTTGCCTCGTATTCTCTCTCCAGAAGTTCCATTGGCGGCACATTTTCTCTTGCTTCGGGAACAACTTTGAACGTCGGGGGCGCGAATAATTTTCCTTCCAATTTTGCAACGAATAGTTTAGCAAGTTCAAGCACGGTGGAATACAACAGCACAGTTTCGCAATCCGTTGCGGCTATGACGTATGGAAATCTTTCGTTTTCCAATGGTGGAAGCAATGCAAAAACATTATTGGGATCTTCGACCGTTGCAGGTAACTTTGTGATAAACTCCGGAGCATCGTTCAATGCAGGTTCGTATTCGCTTTCAATACAGGGAAACTGGTCAAATAACGGAACGTTTACACCATCAACAAGTAGTATTGCGCTTAGCGGAACTTCGAAAACATTGAATGGAAATTCTACGTTCAACAATTTAAATGTTACTGGAGTTTATACTGCTACGGATAACGTTACCGTGAACGGAACAATGGATAATGACGGAACATTTACGACGGGAAATACAACGTTTGTTTCATCGGGAGATTTTTTAAATTCCGGCAATTTTTCGAACAGCGGAACCGTTACGTTTTCTGGCACTAATGCGCAAACGATTGTCTTAAATTCCGGTTTCACAAGTTCCGGAACAGTTAATTTTAACGGAACAAGCGCGCCCACGATGAGTGGAACATCTTCGCCAAATTTAACAAACGTCAACATCAATAACACCAGCGGCGTTGCTGTCGAAGTGAATTGGACTATTGGCGGTAATTTTTCTGTTGGAAGCGGAACAACATTTTCCGGCGGAAGTTCATCGCACACGTTTCAAAGTAATTTTACGAACAACGGAACAGTAACAAGTAATGGAACAATCAATTTTTCGCCCACGGGTTCGGTAACGCTTACACTTTTGGGAACTTCTTTTTCTAGCGCGGGAACTGTTAATTTCTCAGGAATAGGATTAATCGCATTAACCGGGGGAAATCCGAATTTCGCACAAGTCAATGTTTCCAACACGAATATTTCAGGCATCGTACTTGTTTCCAATTGGAACGCAAGCGGAAGTGTAACGATTGAAAACGGTGCGTTGTTGAATGCCGGCTCCAATTTAACGCATACGATTTCCGGAAATTTCACGAACAACGGAACATTTACCGCAAATTCTTCTACGATTGTCTTAAACAGCGGAACAAGCGCAAATATTACCGGAACAAGCACAACAACGTTTAATAACATAACGATTGCAGGAGCGATTGATGCCGTTGTTGATTTCAATGTCGTTGGAAATTTTACGAACAATGGAACGTTTAATGCTGCCGGAACTACCGTTACGTTTTCTGGTTCTTCTCCTTCAATCATTTCGGGAAGCACTTCTCCGACGCAGTTTTACAATCTTGATATTTCAAAAACTTCCTCGTCGGTTACGTTGAATGTTCCTCTTACCGGAATCTCATCGCTTAATGTTTCGAACGGAACATTTGACATTTCTTCATTCACTGTTTCGCAAAGCGGAAGTGGAACGTTAACGTTAGCTTTAGGAACATTCCTGAAAATAGGAGGAACAAATTCTCTTCCAACTTTTGATACGTACGCGTTGAGCAATAACAGTACTGTCGAATATTATGGAACAGGAACACAAATAATTTCTGCTGTTAATTATGGAAATCTGACGAGCAGTAATTCTGGAAATCGAATTCTCGCATCGAGCGGAACAATCGGTATTGCAAGAACATTTACACCCGGAACAAATTCATACACCGTTACTGGAAGCACAATAGATTTTAACGGAAGTGAAGCGCAAACAATTCCGCTATTCCATTACAATAATCTTACGAGCAGCAACTCCGGAAACCGAATTCTTGCATCGAGTGGAACAATCGGTATTGCGGGAACATTTGCACCGGGAACAAATTCGTACACCATCACCGGAAGCACGATAGATTTCAACGGCAACGGAGCGCAAACAATTCCGGGGTTTGTATTCAATAATTTTTCTACAAGCGGAAGCGGTACAAAAACTCTTTCGGCAAATACGACGGTGAATGGAACAATAGCGCTCACTTCTGGAAGTTTCGATGTTGCTACTTTTATATTAACAGCAAAAGGAGATGTGGAAAACGATGATGCGGTTGTCGGTTCGGGAAAAATTTTATTGAGCGGAAGTACCGCGGCACATTCTCTTTCAGGAAATGGTTCGTTCACAAATCTTGAATTGAACGATGCAAACGGCGCAACGTTCTCTTCTGACGTTACCGTGAACGGAACGATGACAATGATGAACGGTAATATCACGACCAATGCCAACAAACTTGTTATGTCATCTTCGGGAAATCTTTCACGAACAAGCGGGCATATCATTGGTAATTTGCAAAAAAATATTCCAACAGGTTCTCCTTCCGTTTCGTTTGAAATCGGTGATGCAACATACTATACGCCTGCAACAATAACGTTTGCAAACGTAACTTCTTCAGGAAATTTGACAATGAAAACAACGCCAAACGACCATTCCGACATTGCAAATTCCGGAATAAAAACCGAGAAAAGCGTCAACCGTTTCTGGACGCTCACGAACAATGGAACTATTTTTGACTCGTACAACGCAGTGTTTAATTACGTAGCAAACGATGTTGACGCGGGTTCCAACACCAATTTCTTTATTGCAAAAAATTACAACGGCGTTTTATGGTCTTCTGTTTTCCTGGGAACTGTTACCGCTACTTCGGCGCAAATTTCGAACGTAACTTCGTTCGGCGATTTTCAAATCGGCGAATCAACGAACAATCCTGTTCCTTCGATTACTACCATTTCTCCGACAAATAAAAATGTTGGCGGTTCCGGATTTATGCTAACAGTAACGGGAAATAATTTTGTCTTCGGTTCTGTTATTCGTTTCAACGGAAGCGACAGAACAACAACGTACACAAGCGTTACTGAAATTTCTGCACCAATTCTTGCGAGCGATTTGGATAGTGCGGGAACGTTTTACATTACTGTTTTTAACCCCGCGCCCGCAGGCGGAACTTCGAATGCGGAGCCATTTACCGTCAATGGCGGAACAATCAGCGGAACAGTGTTCGACGATGTTGATGGAAACGGAATAAAAGATGTTGGCGAATCAGGACTTCAAAACTGGAAAATAAAAATTTCTGGCGCAGGCGTTGATTCGCAACTTACGGATATTTCTGGAAATTACTCTTTTTCGGATTTACATTCCGGAACATTTTCCGTTTCAGAAGAATTGCAAAACGGATGGATTCAAATAATGCCAAGTTCTCCATCGTCATATTCAATTTCACTCGGCGGCGCAACGATAAATTTTTCGGGAAATAATTTCGGGAATTTTCATCTCGGAACAATTAGCGGAACAACATTCAATGACTTAGATGGCGACGGAACAAAAGATATCGGCGAACCCGGTTTGGAAAGTTGGAGAATGCGTCTTGCTGGACCAGTAACAGATTCAATGTTCACGGATGCGAACGGAAATTATTCGTTCGGCAACATAACCGTTGGAAATTATACAATCACGGAAGCGTTGCAAAACGGATGGATTCACACAATTCCTGTTTCTCCTTCGTCGTATTCGATTTCGGTTTCGAGCGGAACCAATGCAACGAATAGAGATTTCGGAAATTATCAGATAAGTTCTATCAGCGGAAATGTATTTAACGATTTAGATGGAGACGGAACGAAAGACCTTGGTGAACCTGGACTTTCCAATTGGAAAATAAAAATCAGTGGCGCGGCAAGCGATTCTGTCTATACCAATGCAAGCGGAAATTTTTCGTTCAATAATTTGTTGGCGGGAAATTATACGTTGTTTGAAGACCTGCAAAGCGGATGGAAGCAAACGATTCCTGTATCGCCAACGAGTTATCCGATACTTATTACGAGCGGAACCAATGCAACGAATAGAGATTTCGGGAATTTTCAACTTGTGGGAATCAGCGGAACAACATTCAACGACGAAAACGGAAATGGTCTGAAAGATGCGGGTGAATCGGGGCTCTCGAACTGGAAAATAAAACTTTCCGGCGCAAAGGTTGATTCGCAACTTACCGACGGAAACGGAAATTATGCGTTCACCAATTTAGTTTCGGGAAATTATTCCCTGAGTGAAGTGGCGCAAAACGGATGGATTCAAACGCACCCATCGTCGCCGGGAACATATTCGTTTTCGGTTTCGAGCGGAACAAATTATCCGAATACGAATTTCGGAAATTATCAACTTGCAGGTATTAGCGGGCAAGTGTTCGATGACGTCAACGGAAACGGGAGTAAAGATGACGGTGAAAACGGATTGCAAAACTGGAAAATAAAAATCAGTGGCGTTGCAACGGATTCCGTATTTACCAATGCGAGTGGAAATTTTTCGTTCACGAATTTACTTGCGGGAAATTATACGGTGAGTTTTGTGATACAAAGCGGATGGATACAAACAATGCCAATTGCGCCGGGAACATATTCGCTGACAATTACAAGCGGACAAAATGCAACAGCAAAAGATTTCGGCGCGTTTCAACTTGGAACTATCAGTGGAACGAAATTTTTAGATGCCGATGGCGACGGAGTGAAAGATCTTGGAGAAAGCGGTATCGTGAACTGGAAAATAAAAATTTCTGGCGCAAAGAACGATTCTGTTCTTACGGATGCAAACGGAAATTTTTCATTCACGAGTTTAAACGTTGGAAATTATTCCGTGAGTGAAGTGGCGCAAAACGGATGGTTGCAAACGCTTCCTGTTTCGGGAGGTTCATATTCCGTAACGATTACGAGCGGAACAAATGCTACGGGAAAAAATTTCGGAAATTTTCAATATGGAATTTTGAGCGGTCAAACATTTAACGACGCGGATGGCGACGGAGTGAAAGATCTTGGAGAAAGCGGTATCGTGAACTGGAAAATAAAAATTTCTGGCGCAAAGAACGATTCTGTTCTTACGGATGCAAACGGAAATTATATGTTCAGTACGCTCACGTATGGAAATTATACCGTAAGCGAAGTTCAGCAAATTGGATGGTCGCAAACATTTCCCGTTGCAGGAACATATTCCATTTCTGTTGCAAGTGGAAGCGTTTTTTCGGGAAAGGATTTTGGTAATTTCCAACATCCGGTAATCGGCGGAATGAAATTTAATGACATCAATGGAAATGGAATTAAAGAGGAAAACGAATCGGGACTGGCAAACTGGAAAATAAAAATTTCCGGTCCGGAGAATGATTCGATGTTCACTGATGCGGGAGGAAACTATTTGTTTTCCGATTTATCAGCAGGAACGTACACGATTAGCGAGGTTCAGCAAAACGGATGGACGCAAACGTACCCACTTTCAACAACGTATACCGTTTCACTTTCTTCCGGAGTAAATACAACCGGAAAAGATTTTGGGAATTTTAAACTCGGAACGATTTCCGGAATTTTATTTAATGATTACAACGGCAACGGAATTCGCGAAGGCGGCGAAAGCGGTATTGTAAGTTGGAAAATATATTTGTACAAGACCGATACGCTAACGCTCATTGATTCTGCAATTACATCAGATGAAGGATATACTTTCGCAAACGTAACCGTCGGAACGTATTATGTTCGGGAGAAAGTGCAAAGTGGATGGATGCAAACGTCGGCACATCCTTCGGCAATTATCATTACGAGCGGAACAAATTCCGCGAGCAATAATTTCGGAAACTTTCAATTGGGAAATATCGGCGGAATGAAATTCAGCGATGCAAACGGTAACGGTGCTAAGGATGTTGGTGAAATCGGTTTGCAAAATTGGGTGATAAAAATTTCCGGACAAAAAAACGATTCGGTAATTACGGATGCAAACGGAAATTATCTGTTTTCAGGTTTATCTGCGGGAACGTACACGGTGAGTGAAGTTGCACAAAGCGGATGGACGCAAACGATGCCGTCGTTTCCGGGAACATATTTCGTTACGATAACTTCGGGTTTCGGTGCAACGGGAAAAGATTTCGGTGATGTGCAACTGGGAAGTATCAGCGGGCAAAATTTTAACGATTCCGATGGTGATGGAATGAAAGATGCAGGCGAAGTTGGACTTCAAAACTGGAAAATAAAACTTTCGGGAGGCAAATCAGATTCTGCATTAACCGACGTGAACGGAAATTATTCATTCATCAATTTATTACCGGGCGCATACATCTTACAGAGAGAACAGCAAAGCGGATGGTTAATTACCGCGCCGGTAAATCCATCTTTGTATGTTGTGTTTCTCTCTACGGGACAAAGCGCCACAAATTATGACTTCGGAAATTTTCAATACGGAACAATTAGCGGAACAACGTTTGACGATGCGAACGGAAACGGGACGCGCGATGTTGGAGAACAATCGCTCGATAGTTTTTACGTGAGTATTTCCGGCGCGCAATCGGATACCGTGATGACGGATTCAAGCGGAAACTATGTATTCTCGGAACTTACACCGGGAACATATACGGTTTCGGAAATTTCTCGTGTTGGATGGGCGCAAACATATCCGACAAATCCGAACACGTATTCCGTTGTTATGACCAGCGGAGGAATTTTTACGGGAAAAGATTTCGGGAATTACAATGGCTCGTTGAAGTTCCGTACGTTTACTATTTCGGAAATAACCGGAAAAGCCGCCAAGTTGAAGTTCGGGAAAAATGATGTTCTTAAAGAATTACCGAATCAGATGACGGCGGTTGCGAATGTGTTTGTAAAAATCGGAAAATCGGGAGCGACGTTTTTAGGTCTTGCTCAAACAGAAAAAGATTCTGCGAAAAAATACGGATGGATTCACTACAAAAATGCAGCCGCGATCGTAAAACTTTATACATCATCGCATTCGGGAACGGCGTATCCAATTGATTATCTACGTATTCCCGGGAAAAAGAATAAAAAATTAAGCAAAGCAATAAATGCAAGCAGAATGCAATACGATAATTCTGCGTGGGAGCAAGGCGTTTTGTTTAATTTAAATTTGAAAGCGAGTGAGAAGAAAGTAACACCGGAATACTTTGGCGATTTATTGTTAGATACAACGTTTATATTGATGGGAAAACAGTTATACGGAATGTCGCTGACGAACATGGGAAAATATCTTGATAGCATTATGACATATTATGAAAAATTCGGAGTAACAAACGATGCGGCGTATGACGAAGTGAGGTTGTTTGTTAGCAAAGTACTGAAACCTATCAACGCTGGATTTGCAACAACGTTCAGTATTTCCAATAGTTGGATAGACACAACGAAAGTAAAAAATCAGCGGCTTGCGTATGAGATAACCTTGTTAGGAATTAAAACTGCGGGGAACGTTGGAATTGTAAAACAGTTGCCGACAAAACCGAATGATGAAAACATTGGAATTGGCGAGTATGATTATTTTCCGTCGGGAATATCGCTGGAGCAAAACTATCCGAATCCGTTTAATCCGACAACAACGATTCGATTTGAAATTCCCGTAGGGGCAATTCATGAATTGCCCTTACAAACAACGTTGAAAGTGTACGATGTTCTTGGAAGAGAAGTTGCAACGTTATTAAACAACGAACCAATGGAAGAAGGCGAACACGAAGTTCAGTTCGATGCAAACGGATTAACGAGCGGTGTGTATTTCTATCGTCTTCAAACGGAAAATATTGTTCAAACGCGAAAGATGATTCTTCTGAAATAGCAAAGCATTCCTTGGTGTTGATTCTATACAAGAATTTACGGTGCTGAATCGTTTGCGTTCATTCCGTTAGGGCACCGCTCCTGCGACTTGTTGATGAAACTTTTGGAGCATCACTCGCATATTTCTTGAATCGAATGTAAGAAATTGTTGTTCGTTTATTGTAGAATCCTCGTATGAAAAAGTGAGTGAAAGTTAAAAATCGTGTGGTGAAAATACGGGGTAGTTGGGGAAAATAGTAGAGAAGTAGAAATTTCCCCTCCGTCTTTTCTCCCCGAATAAATTTCAGTATCTTTTGCCCGTGTCAATAGAAAACGGAGAAAAAATCCAACAACCGAGCCCTTCAGATTTCGATGCAAAACAAATGCTGCGCGAAAATTCATTTCCATCGGAAAAGCCCGCTGCAAAACAGATAGTCAACGACAATTCTGAAAGCAATCTTGCTTCAGAAGAGGAACGCACAAATCCTCTTCCATTGGCACAGGAGGAACAACCACGAGAAACAGAGACGAAAAAAGAAATACCGTGGGAACAGCGTATTCAACGAAGGGAACAAAGAAATTATGAAAAAACAAAGTCTCAGCAACAAGAAAAACGAAAACCATCAATGCAAGAGTTAGAAAAAGAAATACAGCAACGACAAGAAAAACGAGATGAGCCGCGGGAACGATTTCAAAAACCGCGACGCGAAGACCGACGCGACGAACGAAAAGACTATCGGAGAGATGAACGAAGAAACGGGAAAGATTTTCGAGAGCAACGCGAACGACAGCAACAGGAACGACAACGCAACAACGAATTTTCCATTTCCGTTGTCATTCCGCTATTCAACGAAGAAGAATCGCTCCGGGAACTTTCATCGAAACTGAAAGAAACACTTTCTTCATTCAATCGTTACGAAATTATTTTTATTGACGATGGAAGTACCGACAATTCTGCAAACATTTTGCGACAATTGCGAAATCAAGATCACCATATTAAGTATATCCGTTTTCGTCGCAACTATGGAAAATCTGCCGCGCTCTCCGTTGGTTTTGAACATGCCAAAGGCGACATCGTAATTACGATGGATGCAGATTTGCAAGACGAACCTTCAGAAATTCCGAAACTCATTTCGAAAATTAAAGAAGGAAACGATTTAGTTTCCGGTTGGAAGAAAAAACGTTATGACCCGGTTTCCAAAACCGCGCCATCGAAGTTTTTTAATTTCATAACGTCGTTGATGTCGGGTGTACATTTGCACGATTTCAATTGCGGACTGAAAGCGTACAAAAGCGAAGTCGCAAAATCGCTTGAGATTTACGGAGAACTGCATCGGTATATTCCCGTGCTTGCTTTCCGCAATGGCTATAAAGTTACGGAAGAGGTCGTTGTTCATCGTCCGAGAAAATTCGGGAAATCGAAATTCGGCGCATCGAGATTTTGGCGCGGCTTTTTCGATTTGCTTACGGTGTTATTTACGACAAAATATTTTCGCCGTCCGTTGCATTTCTTCGGAACAATGGGGGCAATATCCACAACGCTTGGTTTTATCATCAATGCAAAACTGACTTACGATTGGTTTCACAACGAACCGCTCAGTAATCGTCCCCTTCTTTTTGTAGGAATTTTGCTGATGATAGTCGGCGTTCAGTTATTTTCCACCGGTCTTATCGGCGATATGATTACGAAATCACACTCATCCTCACCGAGGGAGTACGCAATACGGGAAAAGCATTTGTAAAGAGTAAATTGATTAAAGAACGAAAAGCGATTCGAGTAATTGAGTCGCTTTTTCTTTTCCTTCAACAAAATTTTTCAGTATTTTTTGCACCATTAAAATACAATTGAAAACGTACTCCGTTTAAATTATAGCGTTCATTGATGCCACATCGTAATTCTCCGATTTCGCTTTCTTCTTTAAAAACCGATTGCAGGTTTTTTCGCGGCGACGTTCCGTGTAAACCGCATAAACAATTCGGCGTACATTGTTTTAACGAAAAAGGAAAAATTTGCTCGCACTATCAGCCAACAACGGAAAACATTCTCATTATCAAACTTGGCGCAATTGGGGATGTCATTCGCACAACGCCGTTGCTTCATTTGATCAAAAAGAAATTTCCCGGCGCAAAAATTTGGTGGCTTACACTCACGCCGGAAGTTGTTCCTTCGTTTGTTGATGTTGTATTGAAATGGAATCACGCAAGTTTAATTACGCTGCAACAAATTCCGTTCAGCAGAATTTACAATTATGATAAAGACAGAGAAGCATCCGCGCTTGCAGGTTCTCTTTCTGCGAAAAAGAAATTCGGGTTTGTGTTGAAGAATGGAATTCCATCACCGGCAAATAAATTTGCCGAGCAGAAATATTTCACCGGCATTTTCGATGACGTGAACAAAGCAAACACGAAAAGTTATCTCGAAGAATTATTTGAAATCGCAGGAGAAAAATTTTCCGGCGAAAAATACATTCTCGATAATTTTGCAAGCGATGGTTACCAATGGAATTTTCCAAAAGGGAAAAAAATCATCGGCTTAAATACCGGTTGCGGCGGACGATGGACTTCGCGTTTATGGGCGAACGAAAACTGGATTTCTCTTGCAAAGAATTTGAAAAAAGCAGGATACGTTCCGCTCTTGCTTGGCGGTGAACAAGAACACGAAAAGAATTTGTCGCTCGCAAAAAAATCCGGCGCATTGTATCTCGGACATTTTCCGTTGCGACAATTTATCAATCTCGTAGCGCAATGCGATTTGGTTGTAACCGCAGTAACAATGGCAATGCACATTTCGCTTGCGTTAAATAAGAAAATCGTGTTGTTCAATAACATTTTCAACAAACACGAATTTGAATTGTACGGTTTGGGAGAAATACTCGAACCTGATTTTGATTGCGAATGCTTTTTTTCTCCGACGTGCCCGAATAATTGTATGCACTATCTTTCTGTTGAACGCGTGAATGATTCAGTACTTCGTTTGATCAATTCCAAAACACCAAAACCAAATTTCAAATAAAGTTCAAAACACTAATGACCAAATGTATTCAAGTTGGAATTTAAACTTTGGATTTTATTTGTCATTTGGAATTTGACATTTGTATTTTCCCCACTGATGGCAAAACAAGATAAAAAGAAAACTACCCAGCAACCGATTCGTCAAGAAAATACATTTTCTTTTCTACAAGATTGGCATTGTCTTTCCTTGCTCGCGCTGTTTGTCGTTATATTTTTTCATCAAGTAATTTTCGGAACATCATTTTTCTGGGAAGATTTTCTCTTCTATTTTTATCCGGTTCGGAATTTTGCAACCGTATCGCTTTCCAACGGAGAAATTCCGTTGTGGAATCCCTTCACCTTTGGCGGAACGCCATTTCAAGCGGATATTCAAACAACCGTCTTTTACCTTCCGAATTGGCTTCTCATTCCATTCGTCTCCGATGGAACATTGAATGCGTGGTATAATGAAATGCTCATCATTGCACATTTTTTTCTCGCGGGCGTAACGATGTTTTATTGTGCAAAATCTTTTGGGCTCGCACGCATTCCCGCCGCGTTCAGCGCGCTTGCATATATGCTTTCCGGCTTCGCAATTGTACACACAATACATCAAGTAGTGATTGCACAAGTCGCGTGGTTTCCGCTGATTGTATTTCTTTTCAAAAGAACATTCGAAGAACGTTCGCTTCTTTGGATGGTTCTCTGCGGGTTTATCCTTTCGCTTGCCGTACTTGGAGGACATCCGCAATTCACGTTGTATTTTTTCTTTTTCCTTTTCATTTTTTTTCTCTTTGAAATTTACAACACCATTCGCGATGCGCAATTCAACGCGCAGCCATTCCCCGCGAACATAATTTTTCAAACATCCGTTCTCGCCGCGGGCGTAATTCTTATCTCCATCGGACTTTCCGCAATTCAACTTTTGCCGACATTCGAACTTGCCAATCTTTCTGTTCGCGAAGAAATTACATACGCTAAATCATCCGAAGGACAACTTTCGTGGCAACAGTTGTTCACGCTTCTCATTCCTAAATTTTTCGGAACGGCGAATCATCTGCTCGCTGATAATCCGCTTCGGTATTGGGGACCGCAATCGTACTGGAACTTTTGGGAAACGTGTATTTATGTTGGCGTTGGCGTTCTTGCGCTTGCCTTGTTGTCGTTTTCACTTTTTAAAAGACAACGCTATGTCGCATTTTTTATTTGCTACGCTACCTTTGCGCTGTTGTACGCTCTCGGAGATAATTTTTTCGTGCATAAAATTTTCTACGAAGTTATGCCCGGCTTTGATAAATTCCGTTCGATGGGGCGATGGGGATTTTTCTTCACGTTTTCCTTTGCGCTGTTAAGCGGATTTGGTTTGCAGCAAATTCTTTCACGCAATAAAGAAATTACAATTTTCCCGAAAATTATTTTTTCTCTTGCGGGAATTTTGCTCCTTGTAATAATTTCAATTAAAACAAATCTACTCGACGGATTTATTGGTTGGCAAGCGCGAACCGGCGGATTGAAAAATCTTTCGCCGCAAGAATCATTTTCCCTTGCGTTTCTCGTTGCGCAATCGCAAGCAATCGGTTCGTTAATCATTGCACTGTTGTGCTGCGCTGTTCTATTCTTACTTTGGAAAAAAAACACATCACGGTTTTTCATTGCGTTACTCTTTGTTCTTCAGTTTATTGATTTTGCCGTTTTCGGATTTCTGCAAAACAATGGTAAAACTTCTCCGAAACAATATTTTACACAACGTGAACGGCTTGTAAGTTTTCTGAAAGAAGAAGGAAAAAAAAATTATTTTCGTGTCAATGCCCGTAACCGCGGAACAGTAATTATTGACCGCAATCAAGGAATGCTCGACCAAATTTTTCTGATGGAAGGATATACGCCGCTTGCGTTACAACGAGTTCTCCCGCCTGTTGCAAATCCCGATGATGGTTATCGTCTACTCAACACACGATTTCGCGTTAAGATAGATACGGTGATGGTCGGAACGCAGGGGCGCCCGCAAATGCGTTTCGTGAACGATTCCATTTTTTTTCCGCGCGCTTTTTTTGTGTACAAATCGCGTGTATTTTCTTCTGAACACGATGAAAGTCTTTTTGTTGCAAGCAAAAATTTTAGCCCGCGAGAACATGTTGTGCTTACCGAATCGCCGAATGTAACAATCGAAGATTCTTCGCAACAAGGCGATTGGAACGCAACAATTGAATCGTATTCCAATAATTCTTTCACGGTAAAAGTTGAAACCCCGAAAAAAGGATTCCTTGTTTTAAGTGAAATTTTTTATCCCGGATGGAATGCATACGTAGATGGAAAACAAACAAAAGTATATCGCGCAGACTGGAGTTTGCGTGCGCTTGTTGTAGAAAAAGGCGAACATACTATCGAAATGAAATTTGAACCCGAGCCATTTTACAGCGGAATGAAAATTTCGCTTGCAACATTACTCCTTTGTGTCGCTATCGGTGGATTCGATTATTATCGAAAACGAACATCAATCGGGAAACAAAACTCAAATCCCAAATCTCACAACGAACAATGATTTCCATCGTCATTCCACTCTACAACGAACAAGAAACAATTCCCGAACTTCATCGCAGATTAACCGAAGCAATGAAGAACGTGAATATTCCGTACGAAATTATTTGGGTGAACGATAACAGTAAAGATAATTCGCTGAACGTAATGAAATCGTTTGCTGAAAAAGATGCGCACGTAAAAGTTCTTGACCTCGCGCGGAATTTTGGACATCAAGTTGGTATTACAGCGGGAATTGATTCCGCAATCGGTGATGCGGTAATTTTGATGGACGGAGATTTACAAGACCCGCCGGAACTTCTTCCTGAAATGATTGCAAAATGGCAAAGCGGTTTTGAAGTCGTGTACACAATGAAAAAAAGCCGCAAAGAAAACGCGCTCAAACGTTTTGCATTTCACTCGTTTTATGAATTAATGCAGCGATTTTCTTCCATTCCGATTCCGATGGAAGCAGGAAATTTTTCGTTGCTCGATAGAAAAGTTGTTTCCGTGTTGCAATCTATGCCGGAACGCAATCGCTACATTGCGGGGATGCGCGCGTGGGTTGGATTTCGGCAAACAGGAATTTGGTTCGATAGAGAAGCGCGATTTGCCGGAAAACCGCAAATGACAATTTCGCGTTTGATAAATTTTGCGCTCGATGGATTATTTTCATTTTCCAATGCGCCGCTTCGGCTCGCAACGTATGTCGGTTTTGGTTCTGCGTTTATTGCATTTCTCGGAATGTTGTACGTTCTCTACGCAAAACTTTTTACTCAACAGGCATTACTCGGCTGGGCTTCGACAATCCTTTCCATTCTATTTATTGGCGGTATGATTCTTCTCACGCTTGGTATTATTGGCGAATATGTCGGTCGAATTTATGACGAAGTGAAACAACGACCATTGTATGTGATTCGTGAGAAAATTGGTTTTGGAAAAGCAGGGAGTTCGGAGCAGGGTGCGCGGAGCATAGAGCATAGAGCATAGAGTTTTCCGTTTCATCTATTCCCATTACCCAAATCCCAAATCCCACATCATAAATGGAAGAATTTCTTTATCCTCATTTCTACAAAATTGAAAACGAGCATTGGTGGTTTGCGGCGCGTCAGAAAATTTTGTGGAACTTCATTTCGAAAAATTTTTCTCTCAAGTCATCATCTAAAATACTTGATGTTGGTTGTGGAACCGGCGCAATACTCGATACGTTTTCAAAACATTTCGATGCGTACGGACAAGATGTTTCGCAGCAAGCGGTTGATTTTTGTAAACAGCGCGGATTAAAAAATGTGTTCCGCGGATTTTTGAATGAACTTCCCTCGTACTTAAACAATTTCGATTTAGTTACTGCGTTTGATGTCGTGGAACATATTGACGATGATATTGGCGTATTGAAACAAATGAGTGCATTGCTGATGCCGAACGGAAAAGTTCTTGTAACCGTTCCGGCATTTCAGATTTTGTGGGGAGCGCACGACGTAGTAACACACCACAAACGACGCTACACAAAACGGTTGCTTCATTCCGTGTTTAACCAAGCAGGATTAGAAATTGAGCGCTCGTCCTATTTCAATTTCTTTTTATTTCCTGTTGCTGTCGCGCGGAGAATTCAAGCGAAGATTACGAACGTGGATGAAGCGAAAGATTTGGATATGCCTTCGCCGCTTGTGAATCAAATCCTTCGTTCTGTGTTTGAAACGGAAAAATTTATTCTTCCCACGTTCAATTTTCCCATTGGTTTATCACTCATTGCCATTGGAAAGAGAAAATGATTTCTTGTTACGAATATGAGCAATTTCATTTCTTCAAAATCATCAATGATTTTGCTGTACGAAGTAAGAATCCTAAAGGATTCTCTCGTTAAAACCCAATTTATGGCTTGGAGTAAAAAGAGAGAATATGCTGTCATTTCAAAAAGATGTATTTCCGTAACATCGGTTACAAAAAAACAAGTGTGTAATTACCGATTTCTCTTGTAAACCGGCAAACCAACCAACGAATGAACGTCATCATCATCGGAACTGCTTATCCGCTTCGCGGGGGAATTGCGCATTACGTGGCACTGCTCGCAAAATATTTATTGAAGGCAAACCACAACGTTGAAATTATTTCCTTCAAGCGTCAGTATCCAAAAATTTTATTTCCCGGAAAAACACAAGTTGAAAATTCTGCGACCGGTGCAGAAAGTGGAGAAGAATTATTTTCCGTCAAAGCAGAAATGTTGATTGATTCGATTAATCCTTTCAATTGGATATCCGTGGGAAATGAAATTCGAAAACGAAAACCGGATTTAATTTTATT